>JBDLSU010000930.1:0-3912 GCA_039799405.1 Pseudomonadota bacterium
GCCCCGGAGCCAACCCAGTATTCCCGCAGGGCCACGCCTTCGGCGCGCCATAATACCTGCGCCCGCCTTTGCACCGGATCAATTCTGACCAGCCCACCGTCAGTACTGGCCCAGATCAAGCCCTGGCGATCTTCCAGAATTTTATTCACCAGCAAATTGTTCAAGCCCTGCTGCTGCCCGATATGCCAGAAATGACTCGCCATGCCGTCCGGACGGTCGAGCACATGAACTCCGCCACCCTGGGTTGCCACCCACAAGCGGCCTTTTGAATCAAACAACAAGCCGCAGACATTGCTTGACGACAAGGCCCCGGCTTGATTGATCTGTGCTGCGAAATGCTGCAGGTGGCCTTGCTTTTGGTCGAAGCGGTACAAGCCGTTATCACGGGTGCCAATCCAGATCGCGCCATCCGGTGCCCTGGCCAGGGCGATCACCAGTTGTTGATCAAGTAATTCGCCCCCGGCCACTCTTTGCGCCCGCATTGGCCCGCTGTGCGCCAGATCAATTTGCCACAAGCCATCGCGCGCGCCCAGCCACAAGGTGTTGCCATCGACCACCATTGAACGTACCTGATCGCTGATATTGCGCGGTGGCAGGCTCAAACGCCGCACCTGGTAATTTTTCTCATCAATGCTGTACAGACCGCGCGAAGTAGCGGCATAAATCTGGCCCCGGATGGCTGGCGTCAGTTGGAAAATGCGCGCTTGCGGCAAGGCATGATCGGGTGAATCGCCATCCGGGTGCAACCAATCGAGCTTGCGTTGCTGCACCTGCAGGATATTGACGCCCCAGGTATGCAAGCCGAGCCAGACCGAACCATCCGGGCGTGCCAGCGCCGAAAACACATTTTTGTCGCGCAAGCCGGAACGACTGGTCGCCCCGCCCAGCAGATGCAAGATCGCATTTTGCTGGGCCGCATGAAAACTCAAACCATAATTGGTGCCAACCCAGACCATGCCACTGGCATCGAGCAGCGCACATTGCACATTATCGTCCAGTAGCGAATTGGACAAAGCAATATCATGGCGCAAGCGCCGGGTATGTAAATTGCCGGTTTGCACCACCACAATGCCCTGCCCCACGGTACCCACCCAGATCTCATGTTTGCTGGCCGCCAGAATGAATTGCACCCGGTCCTTGTTCAATTTCGGACCAGTCTGGTTTTCTTGCACATCATGCCAGTTGCCATTGCCATCGATCATCATCAGGCCCCGGCCATCGGTGCCAATCCAGATCCGGCCACTGGCGTCTTGCAGCAATGCGGTCACAAACAAGGGGCCACCCACCAGAGTGCTTGCGGCCATGCGGAAAAACCGGCCATTGCCACCCTGACGCCAGATACCCTTGCGGGTGCCGACCCACATCCGGCCCTGCTGGTCACGCAACAAACACGACACATCATCGTCGGGCAAACTATCGGGATCATTGGCCTGGTGCAGGTAGCGCACCACCGGGCCATGATCCGACCGGACATGAAACAGGCCACGCCGGGTTCCAACCCAGACACCGTCTGCCCCATCGTCGGCAATCGCCAGAATTGAACCGCGCTGGCTTGGCTGGCGATCCAGTTCGATCCGGACAAACTGGTCTTGTAAAGCATCATAGCGCGCCAGTTCGCCATTGTTCCCCCCCACCCACAGCCGCCCGCGCCGGTCGGTAAACAATACCAGGATAAAATTATCCGGCAGGCTGTGCAGGTCATTGCTGCGTGGCCGGTATTGGCGAAAGCGGTAACCGTCCCAGCGCACCAGACCATCCTGGGTTCCGGCCCAGATAAAACCTTGCCGGTCCTGGGCCAGCGCCATCACTGACAAATTGGGCAAACCCAGTTCCGGATTAACATGCTGAAAAATCTTGTCGGCCATCTCATCCCAGGGACCAGCTTGGGCGAATGTCTGTGCCGATACCGGGACTGACGGCGGTGCCGCAAGTTGGGCCGATGTTGGTGCCGATGTTGGTGCGGATATTGGTGCGGATGTTGTTGCGGATGCGGGTATGGCAGCCTGTACCGGCGTCAGCCATGGCAGCGGCCAGGCGAGCAAAATCAGCAGCGCCAGCAGGGTCAGCATGCCATCCGATTGATGGCGCATCAGGCGACGATTCAAACCATCCTCCAGTGCCATCACCGGGTCAACATTCAATCCGCTTCAGGCCAACAAAAGCAATTTAATAATAAAACAACTGCCGCGCCCCGGTTCGGTTTGCAATTCAATTGTGCCCCGGTGTTTTTGAATAATGCCGAGCGAAATCGACAAGCCCATGCCCATCCCTTCACCGACGGTTTTTGTGGTAAAAAACGGATCAAAAATACGCTCCCGGATTGCATCCGGAATACCGCCACCATTATCAGCAAATTCAAATACCAGCCATTTACCATCGACCCGTGAACGGATGGTGAGCAAGCCCGGCTCTTGTTCGCACACGGCGGGCGGCCGGTCGCAAATGGCCTGGCAGGCGTTGACGATCAAGTTCATGAATACCTGATTCAATTGCGCAGGCGAACATTCCAGTACCGGATTGGCAGCCAGATCACAACGGATTTCTACCTGATTGGCGTACTGGGTGCGCACCAGGCTAACGGTAGCGAGCAAGCTGTCGGCAATCGCGACGGGCTTCCATTGTGCTTCATCCAGACGGGAAAAGGTACGCAAATCCTTGACCAAATTGCGGATCCGGCTGGTTCCTTCGCTGATCGCGGCCAGCGAACCATTGAGCTGGTCAAATTGTTGCTGCAGGGTGTCGCGCAACTCTTGCGGCGCATCATCACCCGCCAACTGGTTTAACAACTGCTGAAATTGCTGTAACTGGGTACCCAGATTATAGGCACCGACGTGGGCGAAATTGGAAGGGTTATTGATTTCATGTGCAATCCCGGCGGTAAGCGTACCGAGCGATGCAATTTTGGCCTGTTGCAATAACTGGGTGGTACGTTGCGAGACCAGTTGTTCCAGTTCATGCTGGCGCTTGCGCAAATAACCGGTTCGCCCTTGCACCAGCCCCCATATCAGCGCCACGGCCAGCCCTAACACCAATAAATACCACCACCAGGTCTGATACCAGGCGGGCAGCACCCGCAGCGGCAAGCGCAATTCTTCTTCATTCCACAAACCCAGGTGGTTGGAGCCGCGCAGCCTTAACACGTATTCGCCCGGTGCCAGATTGGCATACGCCGCCAGGCGGCGGGTCGGGTCGGTATCGATCCAGTCATTGTCATACCCGTCCAGACGATAGGCATAGCGATTGTGTTCCGGTGCCACATAATCGAGCGCAGAAAATTCCACTGTCAGGTTGTTGGCCTGCGGACGAATCACCAGCGCCTGCCCGGCAGTCGCGGCGCGGGGCCGGGCAGCGGGCAAATTGTGGCCCTGGGCATCGGCCCGGGCGTAGTAGCTGGCATGGTTAAAGTGATCAGAACTGATGGTGTGCCCCCCCGATTCGATATGGGTTACCACCAGCGGTGGCCGATAATTGAATTGGTTCAAGCGCTCCGGCAACACCAGGGTAATGCCTCCGGCACCGCCAAACATGATCTCCCCCTGAGCGCCCTTGGCCCCGGCATTGGTCCAATAAGACGGAATCGAGACGCCATCGGCCAGCCGCAAGGGGCGCACCGCCATGCTTTGCGGTTCGATCATGGCCAGGCCTTCGTCGGTACTGGCCCAAACCGTGCCCTGCGCGTCTTCCAGCATTTTATTCACCAGATTATTCGGCAAACCCTGAGCACTGCCAATGCGCTGAAACCGGGGTGCGCCATGTGCTGGCACCCAGCCGGATTTGAGTACACAAATGCCGCCTCCCTGGGTGCCGATCCAGATCTGGCCCTTGCGGTCTTCCATAATCGAAGCAATGGAGTCGGAGGACAATGCTTGTGGATTATTCCCATCAGCATGTATTGTCGTCAGCAGCCCCAGC
>JBDLSU010000931.1:0-9551 GCA_039799405.1 Pseudomonadota bacterium
GCGAAAAATCTCAAAATTATCTTGACTTTGCAAATTTTAATAAACTATGATGATATCACTGAGATATGTAAACGATTTCAAAATCGGATTACCACTCACGTGCAAGCCATCGCCCCGGCGACTTATTCATTTACCAGGAGCAAACATGAACACCACGCAAGAAAACAATATTTCCAGCTTTAGCGGCTATGGCGCTCTGGCACTGGCCATTGCCAGCCTGCTGGGCGTCGCCCTCATCGCCATCAACCTGGAGCAAGAACCCCATATTGCGGCCATTTTGCCGATTCCACTGCTGGCCCTGTTTGCCGCCTTCAATTTCGCCGGGTTGTACACGCTGCAACCCAATCAGGCCGCCGTCATGCTGCTATTTGGCGCTTACCGTGGCACCGTGCGCGACCCCGGCTTGCGCTGGTCGTTTCCGCTGTATGTAAAGCGCAAAGTCTCGCTGCGCTCCAACAACCTGAACATGGACCGCCTGAAAGTGAATGATATGCGCGGCAATCCGGTCGAAATCGCCGCTGCCGTGGTGTGGAAAATTGAAGATTCGGCCCGGGCGATTTTTGACGTGGAAGACTACCAGACCTTTGTGCGGGTACAAGCCGAAGCGGCGCTGCGCCATGTCACCACCGAATTTAACTATGACCACAGCGACAGCGACGACGCCAAAGAACTGACACTGATGAATGGCGGCGACGTGTTTCTGAACAAACTGGTGGAAACCCTGCAATCACGCACCGCCGCCGCCGGCATCCGGGTGCAAGAAGCACGCCTGACCCATCTGGCTTATGCGCCGGAAATTGCTGGCGTCATGCTGCGCCGCCAACAGGCTGAAGCCGTCATTTCTGCGCGCAAGAAAATCGTGCTGGGTGCCGTCAGCATGGTGGAACTGGCATTGCAGTCGCTGTCCGAAAAGAAAATGGTGGAACTCGATGATGAACGCAAGGCCGCCATGGTCAGCAATTTGCTGGTGGTATTGTGCGCCGAACGGGAAGTGGATCCGATCATCAATACCGGCACCCTGTACAACTGATCCCGGGGGGCCGTATGGCAAGCGGAAAAAAGCAGTTCTTGCTACGGGTTGACCCCAAGCTGTGGGCCGAACTCGAAGCCCTGGCGGCCCAGGAAATGCGCAGCGTGAATGCCCAGATTGAATACATGCTGCGCGACAGCCTGGCCAAGTTTCGCAAATTTATCCCGCCAGAGCCGGATGAGGACGAATAATCCCCCACCCACCCTGAGCGCATGCGGGCACGGTAGCCCACCGGCCCGCATCGCACCACGCCCGGCATCCCACCACACCGCCTCACACCCCGCATCACACCCCGCCCACAAGCTGCCGCACTCGCCCAGATACCCTGGCACTGTGTATTTCCCCTGCAAAACAGGGTAGACTAGCAAGGCAATCTTATTACGTCGTCAATCCGCCCAAACCACGCACCGTTCGACCTGAACCCCCAAGGCACAACCTTGAACCGATTATTTTCGGGACACTGTTAAAAGCCGAACAGGAGAAGAAAACACAATGGAACCTTCAAACTTGCAGCAATATTTCCGCAACCAACAGGTATCAACACAATGGCTACCGATTCTACAAGCCCTTGCCCTGGAATTAGCGGAACGGGCCGACGTTGCCGATTTGCGACAACTGTTTACCCAGGTTGGTGCCCGCTTTGCCATCGATGTGGAACAACGCTTTCTTGAGGTGCAAACCCTGGCAGCGCTGGAACAGGGCCTGAACGAATTTTGGCAAAGCATGAACTGGGGTTGGGTCAGCCTGCAAGAAGCCAAGGCCAATGTCGAAATCTACCACTACGCCGCGCCGCTGGCCCAGGCATTTGGTGATGAGCAACTGGAATGGAGCGTCGGTTTGCTGGAGGGCTTTTACCAGCACGTATTTAAAACCCTGGGCGCGGGGGATGCGATGCAGGTGGAAGCGGTAGGTGGTGACGGGATGGACTTGCAATTTCGGTTTGGACGTTAGGATCAGGGGCAATTATGACGCGGCATGACAATGATGATATCGGTAGCTTGTTCAAAGCCATCGGTGCCAAAAACAATCAATTCAAGGAGTTTTCCACACAAAACAATGCGGTGCAAGCGCAGGAGCGCTGGCCCCTGTTCAAAACCATTGATCTGGAAAAACGTCCCCCGCCGCCACAATTGCAAAATGCCGAAAAACAGTTGTGGCAGAAAAAATCCGTTGCGCCCGCCCCCATCGCGCCTGCCACCCGCAAATCCGGCTCCAGCCTGGGCAATAAAATCGCCAAGGGCTTGCATACCCTGGCACGCCCCAGCCCGGCCAGCACCGAAGCGCCCGCCCCTGCGCAGCAAGCTGCGGCGCAGTTTGGCAGCGGCCTGACGCACCCGCTTGATAGCAGCGCAAGCCATGCGCCCCCCACCCGGCGCGCCCTGCCCGGGCTGGGCCGGGCCAGCAGCAGCCCGGCCCCGGCAGCCATCCCGGCACCAATCCCGACACCAGCGGCCGCGCCCGCCAGCACCCTGTTTGCTGGCCGCGCGCCTGCCAAGCCTTCGCTTTTCAGCAAAAGTGCCGCATCGCTTGACCAACCGCCCCCGCCAGCCACCGCACCCCATTCCGGGGCCGCCCCTGCAGCACGCGGCTTGTTTGGCAAAACCGGCGCTGAGGTAGCGCCAGTTTCCGGCAAGGAAGGTGGCAAGGGCAGCACAATGGGCACGGGCTTTGGTACAGGCGCGGGCATTGGCACGGGAAACAGTACGCGTATTGCAGCAGGCAATAGTGCTGGCCCGGGCATCAGCGGCGGTATGAGCGGCGGCACCAACAGCGGCAAAAAGAGCCTGTTTGGCAAAACTCCGGCGACACCATCGCTGCCGCCAGCCGACAGCAGCAACGCCCCCCATGTCGCCAATGCAGGCAGCGGCAATTTGTCCAGCCTGTTTGCCCGCCTGGAACAACCTGAACCCGAACCCAGCAAAGGCCTGTTTGGCCGGAAGAGGAAATCTTGAGTATTATCGCCATCGTTTCAATGAAAGGCGGCGTCGGTAAAACCTCGACGACGGCCAATCTCTCTGCCGCACTGGCACAAACCGGTGCGCAGGTGGTGGCGCTTGACCTCGACCCTCAAAATTCACTGCATTTGCATTTTGGCATTGCCACCGACCACACCAGTGGCGCTTGTCAGCAATCACTCCAGGCCGGGGCCGACTGGGCCGACATCGCCCTGCCCAGCCAGTTTGGCGTACATTGCATACCGTATGGCCCGGCCAGCGAAGAAGAGCGTATCGCGTTTGAAGAATTGCTTGAGCACGACCCCAACTGGATCGGACGGCACCTGGCCGAAGCCGGGCTGGATCAGGGCGTGGTGCTGATCGACACCCCGCCCGGCCCCACCGTCTACCTGCGCCAGGCCTTTGCCTGCGCCGACCTGATTTTGATTGTACTGCTGGCCGACGCCGCTTCGTTTTTAACCATCCCGGCGATGGAATCATGGCTGCACGACATGGCCCAACTACGACCGGAATTGCCCAGCATGTATGTGCTGAACCAGATCGATACGGCTTCCACCCTGCGCCGGGACGTGGCCGAAATTTTGCGCCACAATCTGGGTGAACGCCTGGCCCCGATCGGCATTCATAGCGACGAAGCCGTTGGCGAAGCACTGGCGTTTCAACAACCGGTGCTGGAATATGACCCCCATTGCCAGGCCACCCATGATTTACAGCGCCTGGCAGCCTGGCTCAGTAGTGGTTTGACATGAACCTCAATCCCCTTACCTGGTTGAACACCCTGCGCAAGCGCCTGAGCGGCTCGCACGCCTCAACCCAACTGCCGGAATACTTGTATGGCCGCATCAATCGCTGGGGCGCATTCCTGATTGACTGGCATATCTGGAACATTCCGGGTCTGGCCTGGCTGGCATTGCTGGCCAGCCTGCCCATCATTGGCTTCATCGTTACCATTCCCTTCACGCTGAATGAGCAATTGCTGTTTTCCGGCCTGTTGATCGCGGTGGCGCTATATTTGCGGCGCTATACCGGCACCTTGTTCACGCTGATTCTGATCAGTATTTCGCTGCTGGTTTCCACTCGCTACATGTTCTGGCGCTTTACTGCCACGCTCGGCAATGAAGTCGGGGTAGACATGTTTTTTGGCCTGGGCTTGCTGGCGGCTGAATTGTATGCCTGGCTGGTACTGGTGCTGGGTTTTTTCCAGACCATCTGGCCGCTACGGCGCATGCCGGTGCCGCTGCCGGATGATTCCAGCACCTGGCCCAGCGTCGATATCTATATTCCCAGCTATAACGAACCGCTTTCGGTAGTGCGCCCGACCGTGATGGCGGCACTGGCGCTGGACTGGCCGGCCGACAAGCTGAAAGTGTATATTCTGGACGATGGCCGCCGTCCCGAATTTGGCGAGTTTGCCGCCAGCGTCGGGGCCACCCATATCACGCGCAATAACAACTTCCACGCCAAGGCCGGCAATATCAACCAGTGCCTGCCGAAAACCCATGGCGAACTGATCGCCATTTTCGACTGCGACCACGTTCCAACCCGTTCCTTTTTGCAGATGACGGTGGGCGGCTTCATGGCCGACCCCAAGCTGGCGATGGTACAAACGCCGCACCACTTTCTCTCGCCCGATCCGTTCGAGCGCAATCTGGGCGTGTTCCGCCAAATGCCCAACGAAGGCGAATTATTCTACGGTCTGGTGCAAGACGGTAACGATTTGTGGAACGCCACCTTTTTCTGCGGCTCCTGCGCCGTGATCAAACGCACCATGTTGCTGGAAGTAGGCGGCGTGGCAGTGGAAACCGTGACCGAAGATGCGCACACCGCCTTAAAGTTGCATCGCCTCGGCTATAACACCTCTTACATCGGCATCGTGCAAGCCGCTGGGCTGGCCACCGAAAGCTTGTCGGCCCACGTCGGTCAGCGCATCCGCTGGGCGCGTGGCATGGCGCAGATTTTCCGGGTTGATAATCCCATGTTTGGCAAAGGCCTGAAAATGGCGCAGCGCCTGTGCTATGCCAATGCCATGATGCACTTTTTCTACGGCTTTCCGCGCCTGGTGTTTTTGACCGCGCCACTGGCTTACCTGTTTTTTGAAGCGCATATTATTCAGGCCTCGGCCGATTTGATTGCCGCCTATGCGGTGCCGCATCTGGTACACGCCAATATTGCCAACTCGCGCATGCAGGGCAAGTTCCGCCATACCTTCTGGGCCGAAGTGTATGAAACCACGCTGGCCTGGTATATTTTGTTGCCGACCACGCTGGCGCTGATCAATCCCAAGCTGGGTAAATTTAACGTCACCGCCAAGGGCGGCATGGTCGAGCGCGAGTATTTTGACTGGAAAATCGCGGTGCCGTATGTGACGATTCTGGGCCTGAACATCGCAGGCTTCATTTTCGGCATTATCCGCATCTTCTGGTGGAATAACTACGAATGGGGCACCGTTTTATTCAACATCATCTGGACCATTTACAACTTCATGCTGCTGGGCGCGGCACTGGCGGTGGCGCTGGAAACCCGGCAAGTGCGGCGCAACTGGCGCGTCACGCGTGAAATTCCCGCCATGATCAAATTGCCCAGCGGCCGCACCATGCGCTGCAAGACCGAAGACTTTTCCGAAGGCGGCCTGGCGCTGGTATTGCCAGCCGAAGCCGAGGTAGACAAAGGCAAAACCATTACCGTCTCGCTGTTTCGGGGCGAACGCGAATACACCCTGCCCGGCCAGGTGGTATTTAACGAAGGCAATACCTTGCGCGTGCGCTTTGAAGACATGTCGCTCGACGACTACCGCGCCCTGGTCGCCGCCACCTTCTCGCGCAGCGACGCCTGGCAGCAATGGCTGCCCGAACGCGATACCGACAAACCCCTCACCGGGCTGAAAGAAGTGTTTATTTTCAGCCTCGAAGGCTCGCGCCGCTTTGCGCGCAGCATCAAACAAATTCTGCCCTGGAAGCGAAAAAAGCATGAAAAAACCGTTTAAATTCCGATTTCTGGTAATGCTGGGTCTGCTGTTGGCCTGCACCCTGCCACTTAGCCCGATGATCGAAGCCAAATCCACCAAGGCCGAGCGCGCCGCCGCCCGGGCCGAAGCCAAGGCCAAAGCCGAAGCCGAAGCCAAAGAACAAGCCGAAGCCGAAAGCCGGGCCGCAGCCAACGCCAGCAGCGCCACAGGCAGTTCGGCCAGTAGTTCGGCCAACAGCACGCCCGTGGTCAAAACCGATCCCGAGATCGATGCGGCCGTCAGCAAAGCCGCCATGGAACTCGATGCCAACGTCAGTTCGGGTCTGGGTATCAAGCGCCAGCTCAACCTGAGTTTTCGCCAGATGGGGCATTTGACCCCGATCAAACTGCGCGGTGTCGATGGCTCGGCCAGCTTGCCGTTTTCGATCCGCTCCGATGAAGTGGTGGTCGGGGCCAAGCTGAAATTTGAATACCATTATTCGCCCTCCTTGATTCCGGAACTGTCGCACCTGCAGGTGATGTTGAACGAAGAAATCGTCGCCGTCTACCCGCTGCCGAAAGACAAAAATCTGAAAAACCAGCGTGAAATCGAGATCGATCCACGCCTGTTCACCGACTACAACAAACTGCGCTTCGCCCTGATCGGCCACTACACCTACAAATGCGAAGACCCGATGCACACCTCGCTCTGGCTCAACCTGAGCACCCAGGGCAAGCTGGAACTGGCGCTGGCACCGCTGGCGCAAACCAACGACTTGAAATATCTGCCGGTGCCGTTTTTTGACAAGCGCGACAATAATGCCCTGCGCCTGCCCTTCGTGTTTGCCGGGCAACCGTCATTTACCAGCCTGAAAGCGGCCGGCATTGTCGCCTCCTGGTTTGGCGGCCTGGCCAGCTATCGCGGCTCCGAATTCCCGGTCTCCATCGACACCCTGCCGCCCGGCAATGCGGTGGTGGTATTGCAGGGCAATGAAAAAATCGGCGCATTTACCGCCACCAATAGCGCCGGGGTATCCATCATCACCCACCCCACCAATCCAAATGCCAAGCTCTTGATTGTTTCCGGCAAAAACGAAGACGATCTGCTGCGCGCCGCGCGGGCCATCGCGCTCGACCACACCACCCTGCGCGGCCAGCGCGTCACCATCACCCAGGACAATGAACCGCCGCCACGCAAGCCCTACGACGCCCCTTCCTGGGTGCCGAGCGACAAACCGGTGCCCTTTGGCACCTTGGCCAAGCTGGACGAATTGCAAGTCAAAGGCTATTTCCCCGATCTGATCCGCGTCAATTTCCGGGTTGCGCCCGATCTGTTTACCTGGCGCAGCAGCGGCGTGCCGATGGAACTGAAATACCGCTTCACGCGCATGCCGTTCAGCAAAAATTCCAGCCTGAACATCAGCGTCAACCGCAATTTTGTGCAAGCCTTGTCGCTCGCCGAACCTGGCAAAAAAATGACTGCCACCGATTTACTGAAGCTGCCGGTGCTGGACAACAGCCTGGTCGTGCGCAAAGACCTGTTATTTGTGCCGCCCTACCAGGTGGGCGAGCGCAATCAACTGCAACTGCATTACTACTTCGATGTCACCAAAGAAGGCGAATGCCGCGACGGCTTGCCCGACAATCTGGAAGCGGCCATCGACCCGGAATCGACCATCGATTTTTCCGGCTTCCCGCACTATGCCGCGCTGCCCAACCTGGCATTTTTCGCCAATATCGGCTACCCCTACACCAAACTGGCCGATTTATCGGAAACCGCCGTGGTCTTGCCGGATCGCCCGGACGCGCACGAAGTCGGCACCTATCTGATGTTAATGGGGCGCATGGGCGAAGCCACTGGCTACCCGGCCCTGCGCCATCAGGTCATCACGGCTTCGCAAGTCGATAAATCCTCCGAGCGCGATTTAATTGTCATCGGCAGCCAGCAAAGCCAGAGCCTGATGGAAAAATGGGCCGACCATTGGCCCATGGTGCAAAGCAAGGGCGAACGCCGCGTGCGCGAACCCGACGTATTCCGCCGCCCGCTGTACCGCTGGGAAGGCGAAGACGTACAAAACACCCCGCGCCCGAACGCCAACCTGAGCCTGCGCGGTGCCAGCAACCTGAGCGCCATGATGGCGATTGAATCCCCGCTCACCGCCAAACGCAGCGTGGTGTTTTTATACGCCGACAAATCCAGCGACCTGGCCAAAATCGGCCGCGCCATGCGCAACCCGGAACTGGTGCCGCAAGTACAGGGTGATTTTGTCGTCATCGACGACGCCATGGCCACCCATGCCAAGGTCGGCGAAACCTACTACGTCGGCTCGCTGCCCTGGAGCCACCATTTGCGCTGGTTCTTCTCCAACCACCCGATCATGGTCGGCAGCTTTGTGCTGCTCCTGAGTCTGGTGCTGGCGGTGCTGGCATACCGGGTATTGCGCCGGGTTGCGGCCAAGCGGCTGGCGAATAAAAAGTAAGGAAGAAAAACCGCTGGTCGGCAATCAAATATCCTGAAAACGACGTTGGAACCCCTGCAACAAGGATTTCTCCTGACCCGCCATTGGCGCGACACGGCAGCCGGAACCGAGGTGACGTTCTGGCTGGCGACGCACGCTGGCCCGCGCCAGATCCGGCTGATGGTGGCGTCTTCGGTGGCGTTTATTCCGGAGGCGCAGCGCGAAACCGCCATGCAAGTGCTGCACGGCGAGCAAGGTTTCGAGCTGCGCCCGCTCAATCTGCGCGACTTTCAGCAACGGCAGGTCATGGGCCTGTATTGCAGCCGCTATCGCCAGTTGCAAAAGCTGGCCAAGCGCTTGCGCCAGGCCGGGGTGGATGTGTACGAATCCGACATTCATCCGCCGGAACGCTACCTGATGGAGCGCTTTATTACCGCGCCAGTCTGGCTTGAGCAAAATCAGGATGCCACGGCACTAAAACCCGCGCCCGGCTACCGCCCCCAACTTAAACTGGCTTCGCTCGACATTGAAACCACCATGCGCGGCGATTTGTATTCGATTGCGCTGGAAGGCTGCGGGCAGCGTCAGGTGTTTATGCTGGGGCCGAAAAATGGTGGTGACGAGGCGCTGGATTTTGATCTGGAATACTGCGACAGCCACCAACAGATGCTGGTGAGGCTGAATGAATGGATGGCGCAGCATGATCCGGATGCGATTATTGGCTGGAACCTGGTGCAATTTGATCTGCGCGTGCTGCAAAACCACGCCGAACGCTATCAGATTCCCTTGCTGCTGGGGCGGGACGGCAGTGCCATGGAGTGGCGCGAGCATGGCACCCGGCAGCAGCATTTTTTTGCCGCAGCCGCCGGGCGTTTGATTATTGACGGCATCGAGGCGCTGCGCTCGGCCACCTGGAGCTTTGCCTCCTTCAGCCTGGAATTCGTAGCGCAAACCCTGCTGGGCGAAGGCAAATCGATCGACAACCCTTACCAGCGCATGGCCGAAATCGAGCGTCGCTTTGCCGAAGACAAACCCGCCTTGGCGCGCTACAACCTGAAAGATTGCGAACTGGTGACGCGCATTTTCGCCAAGACCGAATTGCTGACTTTTTTGCTGGAGCGCGCCAGCGTCACTGGTCTGGCGGCCGACCGCAGCGGCGGCTCG
>JBDLSU010000932.1:0-2748 GCA_039799405.1 Pseudomonadota bacterium
TTTGCTGGCCTTGCAATTGGGCGCGCCGCCAAAGCCGCCATATTCGCCTGCATTGGGTTTGAAGCCACCCTGGTACTGAAACGCCGGGCCATTGCAAAACTTGCCGTCATATCTGCCGCAATTGACGGCCAATGCGGTTTGGCTGGACAGGATGAGTAACAGGGAAGCGCAGAGCAGACTGGGTGGGAAGCTGGGCATGGCGGGAACTCCGGTCAAGGGGGAAGCGGCTGGCTCACAGGTTCAGGTTTTGCATTTTGCCAGCAAAAACCATGCGAGCAGGAACAAGATACCACCAATTGGCGTCACCGCTCCCAGCCAGCGCAGATCAGTCAGCGCTAATGTATACAGACTGCCACAAAACAGCACAATGCCCAGCAACATGGTAAAACCTGCGCGTTGTAGTTGTCCGCTGCGTGCTGGCAGTTGCAGGATCAACAAGCCAATCAACAACATGCCCAGGGCATGGGCCATCTGGTAGCTAACGGCAGTTTGCCAGACATTGAGCATGGCCGGGCTGAGGCGGGCTTTGAGGGCGTGGGCACCGAAAGCGCCGCAGGCTACCGCCAGCAGCATATTGACGGCACCGATTTGAATAAAGGATGGGGTTTTCATAGGGCGGCATGCTATGCCAAGTTATGGGGCTTGTCCAGTGCTTTGTCCTGGTTTGATCCGGTGGATCGATTGGCCCGCCTGTTGGCGCTGGTTCTTGGTGATTTTGGTCGTGTTTGTGCAGTAAATCCTTTAAAATGGCGGGTTCTGATCGCTTCACTTGTTGCTACTGCCTTAGGGGATGGAAAATATGTCAATTTCGAGTACCGCAGAAATCGTCGCTGAATTGCGTGCCGGCCGGATGGTGATTCTGGTGGATGAAGAAGATCGTGAAAACGAAGGTGATTTGGTGCTGGCGGCCGATTTTGTGACTCCGGAAGCGATTAATTTCATGGCCAAATATGCACGCGGCCTGGTCTGCCTGACCCTGACCGAAGAGCGTTGCGATTTCCTGGGGCTGCCGATGATGACGCATCGTAACGGCACTTCCTATGGCACCAATTTCACGGTATCGATTGAAGCGGCCGAAGGCGTCACTACCGGCATTTCGGCGGCTGACCGCGCCCGCACCATTCAGGTGGCGATTGCCAAGGCCAGCCAGCCGGCCGATATCGTGCAACCGGGCCATATTTTCCCGGTCAAGGCCGTGCGCGGCGGGGTGTTGATGCGTGCTGGTCATACCGAAGCGGGGTGCGATCTGGCCGAAATGGCGGGGCTGACTCCGGCCTCGGTGATTTGCGAAATCATGAAAGACGACGGCACCATGGCGCGCTTGCCGGATTTGCTCGAATTTGCCGCGCTGCATAACCTGAAAATTGGCACCATTGCCGATTTGATCCAGTTCCGCAATCAAAACGAAAGCCTGGTCGAACGCGTCGGCGAGCGTATCATTCACACCGTGCATGGCGATTTCAACATGATCGCTTACCGCGACAAGCCAAGTGGCTCGGCCCATCTGGCGCTGGTGCATGGCAGCATTTCGGCCGATAGTGAAACCCTGGTGCGGGTGCATCAGCCGGTGTCGATTCTGGATCTGCTGGAAACCCAGGGCACCCAGCATTCCTGGAATCTGGCTTCGGCCATGGCGACCATCCGCGCCGCCGAAAGTGGCGTGTGCGTGTTGCTCAATTGCGAAGGCTCGGCCGAACGTATGTTTGCTCAGTTGGCTACCCTGGATTTGCCGTTTGAACAGCGTCCGCGTGCCGCCAAAATGGATTTGCGCACCTATGGTGTCGGCGCACAGATTTTGAAGGATGTGGGCGTCGCCAAAATGAAATTATTAGCCAAACCGCGCAAAATGCCATCGATGCATGGCTTCGGTCTGGAAGTAACGGGTTATCAGGCTGCGCCTGAATTAGCAGCTTAATTGCAGTAAATAACGGAACAGGAGTCATCATGACAGTCGGAACCTATGAAATGAATGTCAGCGGCGAGGGCTTGCGCGTTGGTGTGGTGCAAGCGCGCTTTAATGAAGATGTGTGCCATGGTTTGCTGGCATCATGTTTGTCTGAACTCAAGCATCTCGGTGTGGCCGATGAAGATATTTTGCATGTGACCGTGCCGGGCGCGCTGGAAATTCCGCTGGCGCTGCAGAAAATGGCAGAAACCCGCCAGTTTGATGCGCTGGTGGCATTGGGCGCGGTGATTCGCGGCGAAACCTATCATTTTGAATTGGTCGCCAATGAATCCGGTGCTGGCATTACCCGCATCGGCCTGGATTACAGCATTCCCATCGCCAACGCGGTGTTGACCACCGAAAACGATGAGCAAGCCGAAGCGCGCATGGCCGAAAAAGGCCGTGACGCTGCCCGTGTCGCCGTGGAAATGGCAAATTTGGTGATTGCCCTGGATGAGCTGGCCCGCGCTGGCGAAGAAGAATAATCATGAACGATAAAAGTCAACACGCCAACCCGAACAAAAGCCGCACCCCGCGTCACCGCGCGCGTGAGTTTGCCCTGCAGGGTTTGTACCAATGGATCATGAGCCGGGAAGATGCGGCCGTGGTAGTGGAACATATCCGCACCGCGCATGGCTTTGAAAAAGCCGATACCGAGCATTTTGAAGGTCTGATGTATGGCAGCATCAAACAAGCGCCGGTTTTGCGCGAACAAATTACACCGCTGATCGACCGCACCCTTGATGAGCTTTCTCCGATCGAACACGCGGTGTTATTGCTGGGGGCGTTTGAATTGATTCATC
>JBDLSU010000933.1:0-3760 GCA_039799405.1 Pseudomonadota bacterium
CAGCGCCTTCAATTGTTGCTCGGCATCGTTACGCTGGCGTTTGTCCAGCCCGGCCTTTTGCACCAGGGCTTTTTCAAAAAAGTCGATGGCCTTGGGTTTGTTGCCCAAAGCCTGGTGCGACAAGGCCAGGTGGTATAAAAAGTAAGGGCGGCTTTCAATCGCAATCGCCTTGTCGTACATGGCAATCGCATCGGCATGGCGGTCTTGCGCGGCATAGGTGCGGCCCAGTGCAAATACCCCGCTTGGATTGCTGCCATAGCGGTTGATCGCTTCTTTCAGTATGCGCTCGCTGTCGCCCCATTTCTTTTGATCACGTAACACCCCGCCCAGGGTAATCAGCGAACTTTGCTGCATGAATTCCAGATCGTTATTGCCATTCGGATTGGCCGCCAGAATCAGGTTTTCGGCCTTGGCAAATTGATCGCGTTTGATTTCTATGCGCGCCTGTATCAGGTTGGCGGCATCGGAATTGATTTTGGCAGTTTCGTTAACCAGCGCCTGCGCCTTGTCCAGTCCGCCGCCAGCGATACCTGGTGCGGCAATATAAAACTGGCCCAAGGAAGAGCGCGCACCAAAGTTTTTGCTATCCAGCTCCACCGCCCTCAGAAACGCGGTGCGGCTTTTAGCAGCCATCGACATCACCGAAAACGCGCCAGCCGATTGCACCTTGATGCCGTACACATTGCCCAGCATTTCATGGCATTCGGAACGATTCGGGTGGGCCGCCACACATTGGTCAGCATATTGCGCTGCTTCGTCGATGCGGGCAGTCTGGTTTTGTTTCAAAATCAAGTCGATTTTGCCAATCAGTGCATCGGCATTTTTGGGGTCTTGTGCCAGCTTGCTATTCACCGCTTTTTCCAGTTCAGCAAACTTGCGTTGCTTGACCAGGTTGGAAAATTCATGCGCTCCCGCGCTACTCGTGATAACACTTGCTGCCAGCCCCACACAGGCCACGCTGATCCAGAATCGTTTCATCGGCATACTTTCAATATGGAAGGAAGATGGGGCGGGATTATATCACGGCACCTGAAAGATTTGCCAGGAAGAAATTCAATATATTTGATACAGAATTGATGGCCTCTCCATTTTTTACTGTTTTCATACACAGTGCCAAACAGTTCAGGAAACCGGGCGCAGGCTCGGCTATAATCGCAGCATGCAAAATTTACTCGACAATCTCAACCCGGAACAATTGGCCGCCGTGACGCTCCCGGCGCAATCGGCCCTGATTCTGGCTGGCGCAGGCTCGGGCAAGACCCGGGTACTCACCACACGCATTGCCTGGCTGGTTCAAAGCGGGCAAATCTCGCCGTCCGGCATTCTGGCGGTGACCTTTACCAACAAAGCCGCTAAAGAAATGCTGCTGCGTTTGTCCACCATCTTGCCGATCAATATTCGCGGCATGTGGATCGGCACCTTCCACGGCCTGTGCAACCGTCTGCTGCGCACCCATTACCGCGATGCCGCACTACCCCAAACTTTTCAGATCCTCGATAGCGCCGATCAGTTGGCCATGATCAAGCGCCTGCTGAAAAGCCTGCAAATCGACGATGAAAAATTCCCGCCCAAGAATGTGATGTATTTCATCAACCATGCCAAAGAGCAGGGCTTGCGCGCGCAAAACGTGGTGGCGTATGACGCGCACGAGCGCAAGATGGTGGAGTTGTACGAACTGTACGACCAGCAATGCCAGCGCGAAGGCGTGGTCGATTTTGCCGAACTGCTATTACGCTGCTTTGAACTACTCAGCCGCAACCAGCCGCTGCGCGAACATTACCAGGCCCGTTTCCGCCATATTCTGGTCGATGAGTTTCAGGATACCAACGACCTGCAATACAAATGGCTGAAACTGCTGGCTGGCCCTAACACGCCACACCCGGCCGCCTTGTTTGCGGTGGGTGATGACGACCAAAGCATTTACGCCTTCCGTGGGGCCAATGTCGGCAATATGGTGTCGTTTGAACACGAATTTGCGGTGCAAAACCGCATCACGCTGGAACAAAACTACCGCTCGCACGGCCATATTCTCGATAGCGCCAATCGCCTGATCGAAAACAACAGCCAGCGCATGGGTAAAAACCTGCGTACCGATGCTGGTCATGGCGAACGGGTGCGCGTGTATGAAGCCGCCAGCGATTTGCAAGAAGCGCAATGGCTGGTGGAAGAAATCAAAAATTTGATTGCGGACGGCATTACCCGCGATGAAATAGCCATTCTGTACCGCTCCAACGCCCAGTCGCGCGTGCTGGAACATGCCCTGGTGGCAGCGGGCATGCCGTACAAAGTGTATGGCGGTTTGCGCTACTTCCAGCGTGCCGAAATCAAACACGCCATTGGCTATTTGCAGTTGATGGATAACCCGCACAACGATTCCGCCTTTTTGCGCGTGGTCAATTTCCCGACCCGTGGCATCGGGGCCAAAGCGCTGGAAACCCTGCAAGACGCCGCCAGCCAGCACAATATTTCGCTGTACGCCGCCGTGCCGTATGTGATGGGCAAGGCGGGCAGCTCGCTGGCAGCGTTTGTGCGGCTGGTGGAAGGCGCGCGCTTTGAAGCACAAAACCTGCCGCTGAAGGAACTGGTGCAACTGACGCTGGAAGTGAGCGGCCTGATGAACCATTATCAGTTGGAAAAAGATGGCGAAGACCGCGTTGCCAACCTGGAGCAATTGGTCGATGCCGCCAGCCTGTTTGTGGCAGAAGAAGGTTTCGGCCACGACGCCCCCGCTTTTGCCGGGCCGAAAGCGAGCGCCATGAATGCCAATAGCCTGGGCACGGTGGAAATTCTGGATGCCGATGCACCCATGGTCAGCGTCATGTCACCGCTCTCGGCTTTCCTCAGCAATGCCTCGCTGGAAGCCGGTGACAACCAGGCCCAGGACGGCCAGGCCGCCATCCAGTTGATGACCGTGCATGCCGCCAAGGGGCTGGAATTTAACGCCGTATTTATCACCGGGCTGGAGCAAGGCTTGTTCCCGCACGAAAGCAGTGCCACCGAGCAAGACGGCATGGAAGAAGAACGCCGCCTGATGTACGTCGCCATCACCCGCGCCAAGCGCCGCCTGTACCTGAGCTACGCCCAAACCCGCATGCTGCATGGCCAAACCCGCTACAACACCCACAGCCGTTTTCTGGATGAATTGCCGGACGAATGCCTGAAATGGCTGACCGCCAAAGGTGGCGGGCAGAAATATGGCTTTGCCATCAAATCCGCCTGGGATGAACCGGTGCCGGTGGCAATGCAAAGCAAGCAAATCGCCGGTATCGGCTGGCGCATTGGCGAAACCGTACACCATGCCAAATTTGGTGAAGGCGTGATCGTGAATCTGGAAGGCGGCGGTGGTGGTAGCCCAAGGGCGAATATTAATTTTGGCAAGCAGGGTATGAAGTTGCTCGATTTGGGCGTGGCAAAATTGGAACGGCGGTGATCATTTTGGACGGTTGGTTTTTGTAGGGCTGGACTGGGATATTCGGCTCAGTCGGCAACTGGGCGCATGCGGCGGGTCTGGGATTGGGTGTGGCTTGGGCGTTTGTGGAGTCGAGCAAGCGCTGATCATTAATCATTAATCAGGTCGCCGAAATACTCGAAGGAACTTGCTTGGCAAGAACTAAATCCGCCGACGCCAATAATTCGGTTGCCGATGCTGGCTTGCGACAGCAAAGATTCGTGGGCCAGATGGCGATTCGCGATAAACAATGGAGTAGGGGAAACGATGAAATGGGTGGATTCGTAACCCGCTTTCATGGATGGTTCCGAT
>JBDLSU010000934.1:0-5877 GCA_039799405.1 Pseudomonadota bacterium
GCCTTGTTGGCTTATTTCGGCGGTACGGAAGCCGGGCCTGCTGGCGCGCCGCCGCCTGCTACTGCGCCAGTAGCTGCGCCGGTACTGCCCCCGGTGCCACCGCCGCCACCGCCGCCACCGCCGCCACCGCCGCCATCCCCTGCGCCCGTCAGCAAAAAGATCTCGCTCTCCAAGGTCACGCTGGAAAAACGTGGTGACAAGATATCGCTTGAAAAACCGGACAAACAGGCGTATGGCCGGATTCGCATCAATTTAAACTGGGATCAAGGGACGCCAGCGCCTGTTGCGCCAGAGAAAAGCGGCTTCCTGAACAAACTGTTTGGTGGCGCGGCTGAAAAGAAGCGGGGTGGTATCGATCTGGATCTGGCCTGCTTGTTTGAACTGGCCGATGGCCGCAAGAGCGGGGTGCAGGCATTGGGGGAATCCTGGGGTAGTTTCGATCATCCGCCGTATATTCATCTGGCAGGCGATGACCGCACCGGAGCGGTGAGCAGCGGGGAAAATATTTTCATCAACGGTAGCCAGTTCGATAAAATCAAGCGGGTGCTGATTTACACCTTTATTTATGATGGTGTCCCCAACTGGGCCGCCACCAATGCGGTGGTGACTATGGAAATTGCGGGGCAACCACCGGTTGAAGTCAAACTCGATCATGGCAGCGATGCGCCGATGTGCGCCATTGCGATGCTGGAAAACGTCGGCGGTCATGTTCAACTGACCAAGCTGGTTGAATACTTCACGGGCCACGGCAAAGTTAGTCCGCATGAAGAAATGGATCAGCGCTACCGTTTTGGTTTGCAATGGGGGATCGGTTCCAAAGACTAAAGCGGGCCGGTTCAACTTTATATTTTTTACACATTGGCCGTTTAGCGGCCATTTCAGGATGGTTACCATGTTCATTTCGCGTTCCCTGCTTTGCGCCAGTGTTCTACTGGCATGTTCCGCCACCGCATTTGCCGCCGCGCCGATGGTCAAAAACCCGGCGCCCGGTTTTTTCCGCATGATGTTGGGCGATTTTGAAATCACGGTGCTCTCCGATGGCACGGTCGATTTACCTGCTGACAAATTGCTGACCCAAACCACCCCTGCCAAAGTGCAAGCCGCGCTGGCTGCGGCGCATCTGGCGCTGCCGGTAGAAACCTCAGTCAATGCCTACCTGGTCAATACCGGCAGCAAGCTGGTGCTGATCGATACCGGTGCTGCTGGCCTGTTCGGCCCCACCCTGGGCAAACTGCAAGCCAATCTGAAGGCGGCGGGCTATACGCCGGATCAAGTCGATGAAATCTACATCACCCACATGCACGGCGACCATATTGGCGGCCTGATGGCGGGCGAGCAGCGCGCTTTCCCGAATGCGGTGGTGCGCGCCGAAAAAGCGGATGCCGATTTCTGGCTGAGTAAGGAAAAGCTGGATCAAGCCAAAGGGGACGCCAAACAGGGTTTTCAGGCTGCGCAAGTGTCGCTCGGTGCCTGGGTCAAGGCCGACAAATTCAAACCATTTGAAGGCAATGTGGAACTGGTGCCGGGTGTAAAGTCCTACGTTACCCGTGGTCATACCCCCGGCCATAGCAACTATGTGGTGGAAAGCAAAGGGCAAAAGCTGATGTTGATCGGCGACATGATCCACGTTGGCGCGGTGCAATTTGCCGAGCCGTCAGTCACCATCACCTTTGATTCCGACAACAAAAAAGCCGCCGCCGCGCGTCAGGCCCTGTTTGCTGATGCCGCCAAGGGCGGCTATTGGCTGGGCGCTTCCCATCTGCAGTTTCCCGGCATCGGCCATGTGCAAAGCCAGGGCAAGGGCTATCGCTGGGTGCCGGTGAACCATATCGAGCTGCGTTGAGTTTTGTGTTGCCTTGCCTGAAACTGTGAGCAGGATGTGTTCATGGTTTCAGTGTGGTTGAATGAAAACCAAGTATTATATAATGCATAACTTATTTGAATGTTGCATGTTATTTTTTGCCATGTGTAAAAAATTTATTTCAATAGTGATGTGTTTAAAAATATTTGGAAGGCATGAAAAATGGCAGGGCACCCATTATTAAACCAGGTTCGTTCGAAAAGTGAACCGATCACCGTGAACGGCAAAACATTTAACATCGTCCTAAGCTACAACCGGGTAATCGGTATTGATGGGTATGTTGTTGGATTGAAATTTACGGATGCAATAGGAAGCATGGATTCATCGCAAGCCAAGGCTATTCATGGCATGGTTTTAGGTAATGCTATTGCTCATAGAGCAGTGCAAATGCTAAAGCCGGATTTGGATTGTATTGCCATCTTGGGATTCTATCTTCTTACTGATGACCTTGATCTTCGTCGTCCAGGCGGGAGATCAACAAAAATTTGGCTTTATGATCAACAGGCAACCACCATTCATCGAAATCTAAAAGATAAGCTTCAACATCTGACCAACTTCGAGGTGCAAGGCGGCACAGCTTGGGCCATGAGCGCAAAGCCGTATGGCGCATATGATCAATTCAAATTGCTTGAGAACGAATTGGCCAAGCAAATAAGGATAACGCCATGTTGATCCGATTAATTGATGACCAGTTAATTGAATGCCCTGATGAGTTGGGTGCTCTGGCCTTGGCGAACCCGCGCTATGGTGATGTGGCTGATTTCACACTGGAGGAAGTAAATTTACTGCTTAGTGTCATAGTGTCATCGCTTTTTGATGGTGATAATACGCTTGAACAAAATATTGTACATGCAAGAAAGCAACTTACGATGTGGGGGGAACCTGATGCCGCCAACCTGGAAAAGGCGCTTGCACACATAAAGCATTACAACACTAATATGGCTGAGAAGGATATTGGTTATTCTGATATGGATTTTCTCATTGACGTTTATGGTATTTCCAGCAAACGCGGGAAGTCTGCGGAGGATATCATTGATCAGCCGACACGCGAAGTTGGGCGCGTGCTTGAACTCGTTGATGGTACTAAACCACTCCCCGGTGAACTTTCACTGGCCGTAAAGCCATAGCAAAAACAGTGGCTTGTACACCGGGGTAAATAGTGCGCGAGCCACTTTTCACGCATTGATCGTAAAAAGTGGCTTGCTGCGTGCGAGGCATTTACACGGTTGATGATCCGGTATTAAAAATAACCGCAAGACTCATACACACTGCCGCCATTGGCATCCACCCCACCACCGGCATCCACTTTCAAATCCACCCCGGCGGTGCCGTAATTCAACACCGTAATCGATGCACTGGCTGCGACCGCGTATTTGTGGGTACACATGGTTTTGCCAATGTATTTGGCGGTGGTGCCGGTAATGCCCAGGCCCGAGTTTTGGGCGCAGGCGGTGCGCCAGCCCAGATAGCCCTGGGCGCTGGAGACATTGCTATAGCCATAGGGCTTGGGTTTGCAACTGGTGTCGCAACTGACACCGGATTGCTGCGCACCAATATCCTTGTTCACCAGCGTATTGCCGAAAAGATTCTTGTATTTGATATTGAAACCGCCGTAGTTGACGGTTCTTTGTTTGATGGCATGGTTGCTGGCCAGGCCGCAGGTGCCAGCCAGGCTCTGTACGCCCGGGGTGGTATCGGCTGCTACCGTGCTAACTTTGGGGCCGGCCCCATCGGCCATCAGCTTGATGCGATTGTTGGCAATGCTGTCGATAAATTCAATGCTGGGGTCCAGCAGTACGCAGTGGAACTGGCTTTTCCAGCAAAATTCAATCGCCTTATGGCTGCTGACATCGCGCCCCAGAGTGGTGATCACATCCAGTACGCGGTAACTGCCTTCGGCTACCGGGAAGCCAATCGCTTCAAAGTCTGCCACGGTTTTGTCGAGTACACTCAGTTCGGTCGAATTGGACGGAACAGTTTCATAGCTATGGCTGGAGGTAACGAAGCCGTTGTCGCTGGCGATTAATTTGCGATGCGGCTTTTTGATGATGGCGGAAAAGGGTTTGCCAACCAGGTCTTTCAGTTTGCCATGTGCCACCACATTCAGGTCAAAACTCACTTTGTCATCGGCTGATGCGGCATATTCATTGTAGATTTTCTCGGCATAGTCGGCGCGCTTGCCCAATGGTGCGGCATGGGCCGAGAGTGCCAGAACCGATGCGGCGATGGCCAGAGTGATGGTTTTTTGTGTGCCTGGAATGATGTGCTGGAATGTCATGATTTCTCCCCTTCAAGATGTTTTAAAAGTGTATTGTGTAGGTTTTTGTTTCATGCTACCGGATACCTCCCATGTTGGAATTGCCTGGTTTGGTAAGCGGTTTTACAGTTGTCCACCCTGCTGCTGGATCTGTTGGCTTGCATGTTCGCCTTGTGATAACGATACGGGAAGTTGCCAGAGTGGCCTATTGTACTTAAGTACAATTTTGTTGTTGTCCGGCTATTTTGAGGGGGCTGTCCGGGGTTGACGGGTTCCCGGGGTAGAATCGGTTTTCAGGGGAGGATGCATCGGTATGGAGAAAAAAACGGTCACCGGGGTGTGGCGGATTGGCTGGCTGCTGGTCTGTTTCGGGCTGGTATGGATGGCAGGATATGCTGGCAGGGTGAGCGCTTCTGACGCACCGGCAGTGCCGCCTTCATCACTGCTGCACCAGTTTCCCTTTACCGAACCGGAATTTGAAACCCTGCGCGATGCCGAAACAATCGACAATCAGGCGATTACGGCGCTGGCGCAGGATACGCGCGGATTGCTCTGGATTGGTACCCAGAACGGTCTGGTGCGCTACGATGGTCATCGCTTTCGCAAGTTTACCTACCATGCCGCCAACCCGTTTTCGCTGGTCGGGGATTATGTGTATTCGCTGTTGGCAAGTAGCGACGGCCAGCTTTGGGTTGGCACCATCAGCGATGGTATTGCACGCTTTGATCCGGCCAGCGAGCGCTTTGAACGCTTCCAGCATGATGGCGACAAGCCCGATTCGCTCAGTGGGGGCAGTATCTGGGCTTTCGCCAGTGACGGGCGGGGCGGGGTCTGGATTGCTACCGATCAGGGACTGGATTATCTGGCGGCGGGCAGCAAGCGGTTTGTCCATTTTCGCCATGGCACTGAGCGCAGCAGCTTGCTCGATGACAAAGTGCGCAGCCTGCTGCTGGACCGGGCTGGCCGGCTCTGGGTGGGCAGCAATAGTGGCTTGCAAATGCTGGCTGCGGACGGCAAGCATTTTGAAACCGTGGTGCAGGGTAAAAGTGTGCGTACCTTGTTCCAGGCGCAGGATGGCAAGCTGTGGATTGGTACGCGCGAACACGGTGTCGGCTGGTTGCAGCCGGATCGGGCTGCAACTGCGGTGGCCGGGCCGGGGCAAGTTAACTGGCTGCCATTGGCGGCACTGAGCCATCCCTGGGTCGATGGTATTGCCCAGGTGCAGTCTGACCAGATTTGGCTGACCACGATTGGCGGCGGCATCATGGTGGTGGCGGCCAGTGATGGCCGGGTGTTGCAAACCTTGCGTCATGACCCGGCTCTGCCCGGTAGTCTGGCGCTCGATACCCTGAAGCCGATGCTGCTCGATCGTAGTGGCTGGCTGTGGGTTGGTACCTGGGGCGGTGGTTTGCAACGCACCAACACTCATAACCGCCTGATGCGTATTCTCAGACACAGTCCGAAACGGGCGGCGGGCTTGAGCCATCCGGATGTGCGCAGCATACTGGAACTGGCGAACGGCCAGGTGCTGATCGGCAGTAAAGACAACGGGATCGACGTGTTCGAGCGCCACCGTGGGCTGGTTGCGGCGTTTCGTCCCGGGCGCAGCCCGGGCCAGGCCGGTACGCTGCCGGATGCCGCCGTGCTGGCACTGGCGCAAAGCAGCGACGGATCAGTCTGGGCCGGTACGCAAGAGGCGGGAGTGGTGCGCCAGATGCCTGGGGCGGGCTGGGTGGCGGTGCCGGGTTTGCCTGCCAAG
>JBDLSU010000935.1:0-3105 GCA_039799405.1 Pseudomonadota bacterium
CCGATTGCCAATACGCAAATGTATGTGGTCGATGCCAATATGAATCCGGTACCGGCCGGGGTGGCGGGGGAATTGTTGATTGGCGGACGGGGGCTGGCGCGTGGCTATTTACGACGGCCGCAACTGGATGCCGAAAAATTTATCGACGCAGCCTTCCTGAACCAGCCGTGGCCTGACAGTTGCCACAGCGCCAGCTACAGCGGTCTCCAAAGTGACCGGCGCGTCTATCGCACTGGTGATCTGGTACGCTGGTTGCCGCACGGGGTGCTGGAATTTCTGGGCCGGATCGATACCCAGGTCAAAATTCGCGGTTTGCGTATTGAACTGGGCGAAATCGAACACGCTTTGCGCGCGCATCCGGCGGTTCGTGATGTGGTGCTGGAAGCCAAAGCCAGCCCGGCGCAGCAACTCAGCCTGGTTGCCTATGTGGTATTGCAGGACAATGCGACCGATGCTGCTCCGATTGCGTCGGGTGACATCCATGCCATCCTGAGTGCCTTCCTGGCCCCAAGCCTGCCAGCGTATATGGTGCCAGCGCTGTATGTCTGCCTGCCGTCCTTGCCCTTGACCCCGAATGGCAAAATCGACCGCCGGGCCTTGCCCGAACCCGACTGGCAAGACGGGCGCGAACAGTATGTTGCGCCCCAACGTGCCATCGAACAGCAGTTGACGCAATTATGGCAAGATTTGCTCGGCCTGGCGCAAGTTGGCATGCAGGATAACTTCTTCCATCTGGGTGGTCATTCTTTGTTGGCCACCCGCATGATGGCGGCGATTGAGCAGCAATTTGCCATCAAATTGCCGCTCAAAGCGCTTTTTGCCGCCCCCACCCTGGCCAGTTTGATTCCGCAAATTGAAGCGTTGCTGGCCAAACCTGCCAGTGCAGAACCGCCGCTGCTGCCAGTTGCGCGTGATCAAGCCTTGTTGCCATCGTATGCGCAGCAACGGTTGTGGATGCTGGACCAAATTGATGGTGGCAACAGCCACTACAATATGCCCGCAGTATTGCGCTTGTCGGGGCAACTGGATATTGCCGCCATGAGTCGCAGCCTGCGCGCGATATTTGCGCGTCACGAAAGCTTGCGCACCTGCTTTGTCGTTGCCGATGGCGGCCAACTGGTGCAAGTGATTCAGCCAGTGCCGGATTTTGAACTGATTGTGACCGACCTGCGCCAGTTGCCGGATCAGGCGCGCGAGCAGCAACTGCAAGCGCTGATGTGCGCCGATTGCGACAGCAGTTTTGATTTGCAGCGCGATCTGATGCTACGCGCCAGCCTGCTGCAAGTGGCCGATGATGAAACCGTGTTGTTGGTGAATATTCATCACATTGCCTCCGACGGTTGGTCGATGGCGATTTTTATCAGTGAAATCAGCCAGTTCTACCAGGCCTTCAGCCAGGGCTTGACCCCGCAACTGCCTGCCTTGCCGATTCAGTATGCTGATTATGCACACTGGCAACGGCATTACCTGCAAGGGGCGGTGCTGGAGCAGCAACTCGATTATTGGTCGAAACAATTGGCAGGCATTCCGGCAGTCCACAGCCTGCCGCTGGATTTCCCGCGTCCGGCCTCGCAAACCTTTAGCGGCGACGCGGTGTTCTCGCAGCTCGATAGCGCCACCACCAGCGCACTGCATGCCCTGTGTCGGGCTCACGGCGCTACCTTGTTCATGGGTTTGCATGCCGCGTTTTCGGCCTTGCTGGCACGTTACAGCAATGAAACCGATATTGTGGTCGGCACCTCAATCGCCAACCGCGAACAGGAACAAGTGGCGGGCTTGATCGGCTTCTTCATCAACAGCCTGATTTTGCGCAGTGATTTGTCGGGCCAGCCCAACTTCAACCAATTGCTGCTGCAAAGCCGCCAGATGCTGCTGGACGCCTATGCGCATCAGCAAGTGCCGTCCGAGCAAATCATCGAGCGCCTGCGTCCGGAGCGCAATATGGCGTATAGCCCGCTGTTCCAGGTGATGTTGATTTTGCAAAACAACCGCCAGGCCGAACTGAGCTTGCCCGGCCTGCAGGTGAAGCTGGAACCGCAGGGCAAACTGCCTTCCAAATTTGATTTGTCACTGTACGTGACCGAAAACGCCGATGGTCTGGCGCTGGATTGGGAATTCAATCCCGACCTGTTCTTGCACAGTACGATCAGCAATATGGCCAGCCAGTTTGCCGTGTTATTGCAAGCTTTGCTGGCCCAGCCGGAACAAAACGTATTTGCTTTGCCGATGCTGGACGCCAGCGCGCAGGCGCAAGTGTTATACGGCTTTAACCAGAGCTTTACCGACTTTCCGCGCCAGACCTGCATTCAAGCGTTGTTTGAAGCCCAGGTAGCGGCGCAACCGGATGCGATTGCGCTCGAATATGAAGGTCAGCAACGCAGTTATGCCGAGCTTAATCGCCAAGCCAATCAACTCGCGCATTATTTACGTAATGTGTTGCGCAGTGAGTCAGGCAATGAGTCAGGCAATGTGCAGCAAGTCGGGCCGGATACCCTGGTCGGGATTTGCCTGCCACGCTCGCTGAATATGATCGTCGCCATGCTGGGGATTTTGAAAGCCGGGGGCGCATATGTGCCGCTCGACCCGAATTACCCGGCGGCACGGCTGGAATACATGGTGCAAGACGCCGCTTTGCGTAGCGTGATTACCGAAAGCGCCTTGCTGGATAAAATTGCGTTCAATGGTGCAGCGGCCCTGTGTCTGGATTTGCCGCAAATGCAAGCGCAACTGGCAGCCCAGCCCACTGATAATCTGGCCGTGCATGAAATTGGTTTGCAGCCTGAACACCTGAGCTATGTGATTTACACCTCCGGCTCGACAGGTAACCCGAAGGGCGTGATGATCAGCCACGCCAATCTGGTCAATCTGGCGCTGTCGGTCAAACAACGCTATCAGTTGACGCCGCAAGACGGCTTCCTGCAGTTTGCCACCATGAATTTTGACATGTCGGTGGAAGATATTTTCAGTTCGCTGGTCAGCGGCAACCGCCTGATTTTGCGCTCCGACGCCTGGCTGGCATCACCGGCTGAATTCTGGCAGCGCTGTGCTAGCGCCAATGTCACGGTGCTGGATTTGCCGACCGCGTTCTGGCATGAACTGGCCAAT
>JBDLSU010000936.1:0-2794 GCA_039799405.1 Pseudomonadota bacterium
CCTTTAATGCGGTGCCCACCGTGCTGGAAGAACTGTGGCTCTCCGGCAGTATTTTCAAGGGCCTGACGGCCGAGCGTCTGAATGAATACAAGGGGCCAATGTATGGCCTGTTTGAAGTTGAATTTAACACCACCATGATACGCGCCAGTGAGAAAATCCGTGCCGTGGTGGCCGGGCCGGAAGTGGCCGCTTTGTTACAAATTGACGTGAATACGCCGCTGTTATCGGCCGAGCGGGTCTCCTTCACGTATGGGGATAAACCTGTAGAATTACGGCGCGGATTGTATCTGACCAGCGAGCATTATTACCACAATGAATTAAATTAAGCCTGTTTTGCGTTATCCTAGTGGGCTAAAAGCCGCGTATTGCGCCATGACTCAGGATGGATCAGGGCAGAAGCAGGCAAAATGGCCTGATTTTGATGCGTAGCACAAAAAACGAGAATCATTTTAGAAAGTTTAAGGGGGTGTTATGTCTGAAACCAGCAAACCGGGTGAACGAGCTGCGAAACCGGAGTTTACCAATATCCACGTCACGGATCTGATGAATTATCGCTTGCCCGCTGCCGGATTTGTCTCTATTTTGCATCGTATCAGCGGATTTTTATTATTCCTGGCGCTGCCATTTATCTTGTATTTGTTCCAGCAAAGCCTGACTTCGGAAGATACTTTTGCTTATTTGCAGGGCTTTCTGTCCAACCTCTGGGTGAAACTGGTGGTATTGGCTTTGTTCTGGGGCTATATCCAGCATTTTTGCTCCGGCATCCGCCACCTGATCATGGATAACCACATCGGTCTGGACAAGGAATCGGCCAAGCAATCGGCCATCGTGGTGTTGGCGGCGTCGGTGATTCTGACGCTGCTGGTGGCGATCAAATTATTCTCGGGAGCACAATAATGGCGAAAAATAATATCGGCCCCAAGCGGCTGGTGGTGGGCGCAAGCTATGGCCTGCGTGACTGGCTGGCGCAACGCATTACTGCGGTGATCATGGCGCTGTACACCGTCATTTTGCTGGTGACTTTTTTACTCAGTAAAGAAAATACCTACATGGCCTGGGGCGGCTTGTTTGCCCAACAATGGTTCAAACTGGCCAGTCTGGTAACAGCGATTGCGCTGTACTACCACGTCTGGGTCGGGGTGCGCGACATCTGGATGGATTATGTAAAGCCGGTTTCGGTGCGCTTGGTTTTGCAAGCGGCCACGATTGTTTGGTTGGTTGGCTGTACCGGGTATACGGTGCAGATTCTGTGGAGCGTGTAAAACATGGCAGCGATTAAATCTGCACTACCTGTGCGCCGTTTTGATGCGGTGATTGTGGGGGCCGGTGGCTCCGGTATGCGTGCTTCTTTGCAATTGGCAGAAGCGGGCCTGAATGTGGCGGTATTGTCGAAAGTGTTTCCGACCCGTTCGCACACCGTGGCAGCGCAGGGCGGTATTGGCGCATCGCTTGGTAATATGGCCGAAGATAACTGGTATTGGCATATGTTCGATACCGTCAAGGGCGGTGACTATCTGGGTGACCAGGATGCCATCGAATTCATGTGCCGCGAAGCACCCAAGGTGGTGTACGAACTGGAACACTTCGGCATGCCCTTCGACCGCAATGCCGACGGCACCATTTACCAGCGTCCCTTCGGCGGCCACAGCGCCAATCTGGGTGAAAAACCGGTGCAACGCGCTTGCGCTGCGGCTGACCGTACCGGCCACGCCATGTTGCATACACTGTACCAGCGCAATGTGCGCGCCAAAACCCATTTCTTTGTCGAATGGATGGCGATCGACCTGATTCGTGATGTGGATGGTGACATTCTGGGCGTAGTTGCGCTGGAAATGGAAACCGGCGACGTGATGATTCTGGAAGCCAAAACCACGATTTTCGCTACTGGCGGGGCAGGGCGCATCTGGGCCGCTTCCACCAATGCCTTCATCAATACCGGCGACGGCATGGGCATGGCGGCACGCGCAGGCTTGCCGCTGGAAGACATGGAATTCTGGCAGTTCCACCCGACTGGCGTTTCCGGTGCCGGTGTGTTGATTACCGAAGGCGTGCGCGGTGAGGGCGGTATCCTGATTAATAGCCAGGGTGAGCGCTTCATGGAACGCTATGCCCCCATCATGAAAGATCTGGCCCCGCGTGACTTCGTGTCGCGCTCGATGGATCAGGAAATCAAAGAAGGTCGCGGTTGCGGCCCGAATAAAGATCACGTTCTGCTCGATCTGCGCCATATCGGTGCCGACACCATCCAGAAACGTCTGCCATCCATTTTGGAAATCGGCCACAAGTTTGCCAACGTCGATGCCACCAAGGAACCGATCCCGGTGGTACCAACCATTCACTATCAGATGGGCGGTATTCCAACCAATATCCACGGCCAGGTAGTGGCCCCGAAAAATGGCAACCCGAACGACATCGTCAACGGTTTGTATGCGATTGGCGAATGCGCTTGCGTATCCGTCCACGGTGCCAACCGCCTCGGCACCAATTCGCTGCTCGATCTGCTGGTATTTGGTCGCGCTGCTGGTAACCATGTGGTGGATAGCAATCTGAAAGCCCGTAGCCACAAAAAGCTGCCCGCTGATGCGGCTGATCTGGCCTTGTCGCGCCTGGCACGCCTGGAAAGCTCGACCGGTAGCGAAAAAGTGCAGGACGTTGCCAACGGTATCCGCGCTGCCATGCAAAACGGTTGCGGGGTGTTCCGTACCGATGAATTGCTGGCCCAGGGCTACAAGGACATCATGGAACTGGACGAGCGACGCAAGCATGTTTCGTTCAAGGACAAATCCAAGGTGTT
>JBDLSU010000937.1:0-8384 GCA_039799405.1 Pseudomonadota bacterium
CGCGCAATGCGCCCGTGCAAGCTCTGCAATAATTCGGGAATATGGGCCAAACAGGCATCAAGATCGGCCAAATCCGGCGTGTAGGTTTCTTCGACACTGATCGATTTGCGCTCCTGACTGGTATCGACCGCACGCTTGTCAATGCCACGACACAGATAATACAAACTGCTGCCAAATTTGCCAAAATGCATTTGTAGTTTGGGAATACTCCATTCGCGCAATTCCAGGCAGTTTTGCACCCCCAGTTGTTTCAGCTTGGCCGCCGTTACTTTGCCAACGCCAAATAATTTATCGACCGACAAATCCGCCACAAATGCTTCCACCTGATCTGGCTTGATCACGAACATGCCGTCCGGTTTATTCCAGTCACTGGCAATTTTGGCCAGAAATTTATTCGGTGCTACGCCGATTGAGGCGGTAATGCCGACGGTGGCGGCAATGCGGGCGCGAATTTCCTGGCCGATCAGGGTGCCACTGCCCTTGCACAGGGTGGCGTGGCTGACATCCAGATAGGCTTCATCGAGCGACAAGGGTTCGACCAGATCGGTGTAATCACGATAAATCGCCAAAATCTGGCGCGAGGCGGTGCGATATTTTTCCATTGCTGGCGGCAGTACCACCAGTTGCGGGCAGCGTTGTAGCGCTTGCACCGTTGGCATTGCGGAATGAATGCCGAAACGGCGTGCCACATAGTTGCAGGTGGCGACCACGCCGCGCTGATCGGCACGCCCGCCTATTGCCAATGGCACCTCACGCAAGGCCGGGTCGTCACGCATTTCGACGGCGGCGTAAAAACAATCGCAGTCGGAATGGATGATTTTTCGCGTCTCAACAAGCATTGCAGCGGCTCGGTCAAAAAAGATGCTGCATTGTACCCTTAATTGCAGCTTTACTGTTAATATGTCCAGTCAAAATTACTCGATAAGCTAACGTGATGATGTTGCCTTTGTTAAAATACGCCGACAATATTTTTACATTGGAGAACTCGTGTCAACACTTTCCCATTGGCCGCGCCTTGGCCTGATTTCACTTTGCCTGCTCAGTCTCATGCCCTCTGCCCATTCCACGCCCGCCAATCCTGCGGCACCTGCTGCCGCCACTGCAACGGCACCCATCGCGACGAAAATTCCGTTTCAAATCAAATACCACGGCCAAACCGTAACGGATGAGTATCGCTGGCTGCAGCAAAAGAAAAAGCCGGAAGTGATCAGTTATTTGCAGGCAGAAAACCAGTACACCGAGGCCATGACGGCGCACCTGAAGCCCTTGACCGAAAAGATCTATCAGGAAATGAAAGGCCGTATCAAGGAAACCGATTTTTCCGTGCCCAGCCGCAACGGCCCTTATTATTATTACTCGCGCACTGAAGCGGGCAAACAATACCCGATTTACTGCCGCCGCAAAGCCGCACCCGATCATAGTTACGATGCCAATGCAGCCGAAGAAATTTTGCTGGATGAAAACCAGTTGGCGGTTGGCAAAAAGTTTTTTGCAATTGGCGATTTTGTGGTCAGCCCGGATCACCAGATGCTGGCCTACACCACCGACGTGACCGGTTTCCGCCAATATCAATTGCAAATCAAAAATCTGAAAACCGGCAAATTGCTGAAAGATACGCTGCCGCGCATCACCTCGCTGGCCTGGGCCAATGACAACCAGACCTTATTCATGGTGCAAGAAGATGCCAAAACCAAGCGCTCCGACCGCTTGTCGCGCCTGACATTGGGCGGCAAGGCCAAAGAAGTGTTCCACGAAACCGATGTCGAATTTTTGCTTGATGTCAGCAAAACCCACGATCAGCAGTTTATTGTGCTCAGTGCTGACAGCACCAATACCAGCGAAGTTAAATTGCTCGATGCCAAACAGCCGCAGGGCAGTTTTCGCAGCATTTTGGGGCGCAAAGCCGATCATCGCTACAGCGTTGAGCACCGCGCTGGCATGCTGTATATCAAAACCAATCTTGATGCCAAAAACTTCCGCCTGGTGCGCGCCCCGCTGGCCACACCCGATGCCAGTCACTGGCAGAGTCTGATCGCCCATGACCCCAAAGTCTTGCTGGAAGATGTGCATTTGTTCCAGGATTTTATGGTGGTCGATGAGAAAACCATGGCCCAGACCCGGCAGCGCATCTACGATTTTGCCAAAGACAGTTGGAAAACCATCCAGTTTGACGAACCGGTGTATGTAATCCGCGCCAGTGAGAATCCGGAATTTGCCACCAATAAATTTCGCCTGAGCTTCCAGTCGCCCATCACACCGCGCACCTTGCTCGAAATTGATATGGCTGACGGCAAGCAAACCCAGCTCAAACAGCAGGAAGTAGCCGGATTTGACCCGAAACAATACGAAAGCCGCCGCCTGTGGGCCACCGCGCGCGATGGCGTGCAGGTGCCGATGTGGGCGGTGCATAAAAAAGGCATCAAGTTCGATGGCTCGGCCCCCTTGTTGTTGTATGCGTATGGTTCCTACGGCATTCCGGTTGAACCGAATTTCGCCGAACGCCGCATCAGCTTGCTCGATCGTGGCGTCATTTATGTCACTACCCAGATTCGGGGCGGCAATGAAATGGGCGAAGCCTGGCATGACGATGGCATGCTGATGAAAAAGAAAAACACCTTCTTTGATTTTATCGACAGTGCCCAATACCTTATCCAGAATAACTGGACCGGCCCGAATCGCCTGATCGCCGAAGGTGGCAGCGCTGGCGGCTTGTTGATGGGGGCCGTTAGCAATATGCGCCCCGACTTGTTCCACGCGGTGCATGCCGCCGTGCCGTTTGTCGATGTGATCAATTCGATGATGAATGCCGATCTGCCTGGCACCACCGCAGAGTACCCGGAATGGGGTAACCCCAACCAGAAAGCCGCGTATGACTACATGCTCAGCTATTCGCCTTACGACAACATCGAACGCAAGGCCTACCCGACCATGCTGGTCACCACTGGCCTGAACGACAGCCAGGTCATGTATTGGGAACCCGCCAAGTATGTTGCCAAATTGCGCGCCTACAAGACTGATAAAAACCTGTTGCTGCTGAAAACCAATATGGGGGCAGGCCATGGCGGTGCTTCCGGGCGTTACGATGCGCTGGGCGAAAAGGCGTTTGAGGCGGCCTGGATGCTGGATCAATGGGGGATCAAACAGTGATTTCGAAATTTTTTGAAGAATTTTCAAAAAAATGAGAAAAATTCGCGAATTTCACTGGACAAGCGAAAACACATCCCCTATAATTTCATTTCTTCGGATGCAGCACAAAACATCTGATGCTTCTGAGTAGTAAGCAGGGTGCTTAGCTCAGTTGGTAGAGCGGCGCCCTTACAAGGCGTAGGTCGGGAGTTCGAGCCTCTCAGCACCCACCAAACAGAAGCAGCAGTGTGCAGCATGTAGTACCGGAATTAGGAGCGGTAGTTCAGTTGGTTAGAATACCGGCCTGTCACGCCGGGGGTCGCGGGTTCGAGCCCCGTCCGCTCCGCCAGAATGTGACACGAAAAGCCATCCCCCGGGATGGCTTTTTTGTTTTTAGTCGATACATTATCCATTCCCTCTCGCCAAATCCATCCTCCGCCTTTGTTGCTTCGCATTATTTTCTTCACTGTGTCTGAATCAGGCTTGTATATATGTGGCTGCTGTATTATAGTTTGCAGCTCAAATAGATATGCTTGGGATTCACAGGATTAATTTCCCTGCGTTAATTAATATGTCCTGATGCAATAAAAATCCGGTTTAAAATACAGCTTCTTATCCTGCACATTTTATTGCAATCGAAATACAGTTTTAAATCACGATTGAATTAGTGGCAATAAAGAATTTTAACTTGCTCTTCAAAAGACAATTGAAGTGGGTGAAAATATCTAATTCGCATTGTTATTCAATGCAAGTGGTGTTTTTTGGATGTTTTTCACGCCAAGACCAACGTCCAGTTACACGATGACGAATGAGTTGAATCTGACTTCAATGGCAGCGAGATAAAATTCTGGTTTGATTTTATAGCACCGAATTTTCTCCCATTAACAATGAAGTGATTTTTTCTGCAGTAAGCGGAATGGCCGTTGCAAAAAATCGCGTGGTAATTCAATGAAATTGGAAAACCAACGCAAAGCCTGTTTTTTGTTTTTTTAAATTCTAAGAGAGCATTCTCATGTCAGATCGTTACAGCCCTTATGATGCACAACGCCCCTTGTTGCTTGGATGTGCTTGTGGCGGCAATCATGCACCGGATCAACATCAAGCCTCATTGAATAGCGTGGCCGCCGAAGACCTGGGTCGTGATTTTATTGAAGCCACCATGGTCAAAGCCCTGTTCCCACATGAACCAACACGGCGTGCCTTCCTGAATGCTGTTGGCAAACGCACCGCCATGGCGGCCATTGCCAGCGTGGTGCCCATGGCCAGCATGCAAGCCATGGCGTATGAAAAAAACGGCGAACTGGAAAAACGTAATCTGAAGGTCGGCTTCATCGCCATTACCTGTGCCACCCCCTTGATCATGGCCGATCCGCTCGGTTTTTACTCGGCACAAAACCTGAAAGTGGATTTGATCAAAACCCCGGGCTGGGCCGTCATTCGCGAACGCATCATCAAAAAAGAACATGACGCCTCGCACTTCCTGTCCCCGATGCCCTTGGCGATGACGCTGGGCCTGGGCAATGACCCCTTCCCGACTTCGGTTGCTACCATCCAGAACAATAACGGTCAGGCCATTACCCTGCATTTGAAGCATAAGGCCTTGCGCGAGCCGAAAAACTGGAAAGGATTGACCTTTGGTGTGCCATTCCAGTACAGCATGCATAATTTGCTGCTGCGCTATTTTGTGGCCGAACATGGCCTGAACCCGGATAGCGACATCAAAATCATCAACGTGCCGCCGCCGGAAATGGTTGCCAAGCTGAAAGATGGCACCATTGATGGCTTTCTGGGGCCGGATCCGTTCAATCAACGCGCGGTATTTGACGGGGTTGGCTTCATTCATACCCTGTCCAAAGATATTTGGGATGGTCACCCCTGTTGCGCCTTTGGTGCCAGCGAAGAATTTGTCAAAAAGAATCCCAATACCTTTGCCGCGCTGTTCCGCGCCATCATCAATTCGTCATTGATCGCCAGTATTTCAACCGACCGCACCGAAATTGCCAAGGCAATTGCTCCCGCCAAGTATTTGAATCAGCCACTGGAAGTCATCACCCAGATTCTCACGGGCAAATATCCGGATGGGCTGGGCAATATGCGCTCGGTGCCGGATCGTGCCATGTTTGATCCGGTTCCGTGGGAAAGTATGGCGGTCTGGATGCTGACCCAGATGAAGCGCTGGGGCTATATCAAGGGGGATGTTGGCTACGCCAAACTGGCCGAAAAGGTATTCCGCCTCACTGATGCCAAAACCCAGATGGCGCAAGCGGGCTGGGTTCCACCGAAGGGTGTGTATCGAAAATACGACATCATGGGCAAAAAGTTTGATCCTGAAAAACCAGAGCAGTACGCCAGCAGTTTTTCAATTTCCCATAATAGTTAGCGGGGTGTCGAAACGTCATATGATGCTCTGAATGATCGTGCAATCTGTTATATTTTCCAGCTTGCACGAATCCAGGCCACTTGTTATGCGTTTCAACACTAAACTATTATAAAAAGGTATCCCATGCCCTCCATTTTTAAACCCTACGACCCGGATCATTCACGATCCTGTTCATGTGGTCGCCATGCTTCCCAGACTGATCATGATGCGGCTGAACAGCGCGCAATGCAAGAGCGCGCCTGCAATCCGGAAACATTGACCGCCGATGTGGTTGAAGAATCTTTGTTACGTGCCTTGTTCCCGCAAAACAATGTGCGTCGCAAATTTCTGCAGGCAGTAGGGTCTGATACCGCGCGGGCCGCGATTGCCAGTGTGTTGCCACTGACCGCATTGCAGGCGATGGCGCAAGAGAAAAACGGGTCATTGGAAAAAAAGGATTTGAAGATCGGCTTTATTGCCATTACCTGTGCCGCACCGCTGATCATGGCCGATCCACTCGGCTTTTACCGCAAACAGGGCTTGAATGTATCGCTCAGCAAAACCGCAGGCTGGGCCTTGATTCGCGACAAAATGATCAACAAGGAATTCGACGCCTCCCACTTCCTGTCACCGATGCCGCTGGCGATGTCGATGGGGCTGGGCTCCAATCCGTTGCCGATGCGGGTTGCCACCATTCAAAACATCAACGGTCAGGCCATTACCCTGGCCAACAAACACAAAGACAAGCGTGACCCGAAACAATGGAAAGGCTTTAAGTTCGCGATTCCGTTTGAATATTCGATGCATAATTTCCTGCTGCGCTACTATCTGGCCGAACATGGCGTTGACCCGGATAAAGATGTGCAATTGCGCGTCACGCCGCCGCCGGAAATGGTAGCCAATTTGCGTGCTGGCAATATCGATGGTTTTTTGGGGCCGGATCCGTTCAACCAGCGTGCGGTGTACGATGAAGTTGGCTTCATTCATATCTTGTCGAGGGAAATCTGGGACGGCCATCCCTGCTGCGCCTTCGGCACTTCGGAAGAATTTGTCAAACAAAACCCGAATACCTTTGCTGCGCTGTTCCGCGCAGTGTTGACTGCGGCCGCGATGGCGCGCAATCCGCAGCACCGCTCACTGGTTGCCAAGGTCATTTCGCCGCAAGCCTATTTGAACCAACCCGAAACCGTGGTGGAACAAGTCTTGACCGGACGCTTTGCCGATGGCCTGGGAAAGGTGCAAAACGTACCGACCCGTGCCGATTTTGACCCGGTGCCGTGGCATTCGATGGGCATCTGGATTCTCAGCCAGATGAAACGCTGGGGCTATATCAAGGGCGATGTTGATTACAAGGCGATTACCGAAAAAGTGTTCTTGCTGACCGATGCCAAGCGCCATATGGTGGAACTGGATCAAACTGCCCCCACCGGTTTTCACAAGCGCATCAAAGTGATGGGCAAGGAATTTGACCCGCTGAATGTTGAAAAATACATCAACAGCTTCGCCATGAAGAAATAGAAACACGCCATGTTAAACAATCTGAGTTTTCGTGCGGCGATGATTTCGCTGCTGATCTTTTGCGCATTGCTGGCGGCCTGGCACTTTGCTACCGCGCCAGCGCCAGGCAGTGCCAGCCCCGCCAACAAACCGGCAATGACGGCGCAAGAAGAAGAGTATGCCAAACTGCTGGGTAAGAGCAGCACCAGTGGCAACGCTGGCAGCGGTGATGCCAAACTGACCGGTTTCCCTACGCCCGCGCAAATGGGCCAGGCTGCGCTCAAACATGTGTCGAATCCGTTTTATGATAACGGCCCCAACGACAAGGGCATCGGCATCCAGCTTGCGCATTCGCTGCAGCGGGTCGGGCTGGGCTTTTTGATCGCTGCGCTGGTGGCGATACCATTTGGCTTTTTGCTCGGCATGTCACCGTTGATGCAAAAAGCGCTGAACCCCTTCATCCAGATCCTGAAACCGATTTCACCATTAGCCTGGATGCCGCTGGCCTTGTACACCATCAAGGACTCTTCCATTTCCGGCATTTTTGTGATCTTTATCTGCTCGATCTGGCCGATGCTGATCAACACCGCCTTTGGTGTTGCGTCGGTGCGGCGCGAATGGCTGGACGTGGCACGCACGCTCGAAGTAAGCCCATGGCGCAAGGCTTTTATTGTGATCTTGCCCGCCGCCGCGCCCACCATTTTGACCGGCATGCGCATTTCAATGGGGATTGCCTGGCTGGTGATTGTGGCGGCCGAAATGCTGGTTGGCGGCACCGGGATCGGCTATTTTGTCTGGAATGAATGGAATAATCTGTCGCTGACCAGTGTGATTTTCGCGATTGTGCTGATCGGTCTGGTGGGCATGTTGCTGGATCTGATGTTTGCGCGTTTGCAAAAATTTGTCAGCTATATCGATTAAGCGAAAGCCAGAGCCATGAGTGAATCATTCTTACGGATCAGTAATCTGACCAAACATTTTAACGAAACCACACCACCGGTATTTGATGCCGTCAATTTCAGCATCGAAAAAGGTGAATTTGTCTGCATCATCGGCCATTCCGGCTGTGGCAAAACCACGATTTTGAATTTGATGGCGGGGCTCACCACGCCCACCAGTGGCAGTGTGATCATGGATGGCAAAGCCATCAGCGGCCCCAGCCTGGATCGCGGTGTGGTGTTTCAGGGCCATGCGCTGATGCCCTGGCTGTCGGTGCGCAAGAACATCGCGTTTGCGGTGCGCAGCAAGTGGCCCGACTGGAGCCGCGCGCAGGTCGACGAGCACGTGCAGAAGTACGTGGCGCTGGTGGGCCTGAGCAGCGCCATCGACAAGAAGCCGAGCGCGCTTTCCGGCGGCATGAAGCAGCGTGTGGGCATCGCACGTGCCTTCGCGATCCAGCCGC
>JBDLSU010000938.1:0-5575 GCA_039799405.1 Pseudomonadota bacterium
AGACTAAAAGGCACCGATGCGAGCGTGGTCGTGAGTACAGGTGCAGGCGTTGGCACAGGTACAGGCGTTACAGCAGGATCAGGTGCAGGTACGAGCGCAGGCAAGGCCCGCGTCTTGCCCAAATACGGAAACAAAGCCGTCCACGGAAAAGTATGCTTGCCAGCCACAGCATTATTGACGCCATCCGCCCAAATCAAAGGCAGGCTGTTATTCGGACACTGAAAATGGTAAGCCAGCAGCAAACCACAGCCACCAAACCCCAGCGCATGTTTGGGGTAAACCATTTGCCCCAGCTCATTCAAGCGCGTTACTTCGGCACTGGTAAAGCCCGGCAAATGCTTCACCGTTAACACGGCATAGTTGGGCACTACTTGCGCACCAACTGCCTCGCGCTTGAACAAGGCCAAAGCTTCAGCCGCAATCGCCGCGCCCACAATCAGCACCGCGCCCAACTGCGCCACCATGCCAGCCACATCCGGCCACACTTCGCGCATAAACTGCTTGCCGCTGCCATAGGTATCGTTAAACAAAATCAGCGTATCTTGCGCGCCCAAACCCGACATCTGTTTGAGTTGCGCAAAGGACACAAAGCGATCATTGGGCAAATGCCAGACCTTGGAAAGTGGATGCGCATGGCGGGTAGCGCTATCGGCCAGATCGTCCGGCACGGCGAACCAGATGCGCTCTGGAGACAACCCTTTGGTCAACAAATAGCGCGTCACCGCCTTGTGGCGCTCGGCCAGCAATTGATGAAACCCGGCTTCGCTGTAATACTCCAGCGCATTGATGAGCTTTAAAGCCAGCGGCCAATCGGCTTCATTATCGAAATTTTCCAGCCAGTGGCTGATACGCCGGGCAAATTCTGCCGGGTGCATGCCCCAGGCGCGGCAGCGTTCGGCCAGATGCGCCAGATCGGCTTCGGGCAGGGTTTTAAGATAGTGGTGGTGATACAAATGACGGCTGGGCATGAAAATATTCCGGGCGATGGCAGCAGGTGCGCGCCAGGGTTGTGGGTGCTGGCGCATTGGCGTTCATTTTACACGTTCGGTTGTGCAAAGAAACCAAACATCAAGGCTTGGCTGGATTAAAATACGCCACACCAAACACCCACTCAAGGCCGAATGCCGCTATGAATACTCAGGAACCATTAAAACAAGAAGCGCTGGATTTTCTCTCATTCGAGCACAAGCGGCCCTCAAACCAATGGCCTGCTGGCTTGTTTGAGAAGACCGCAGGTGCCTGGCAAGGTGAGCCGCTTATCCGGGTAGCACAAGAGGATGCCAGCGCACGCTTGGTGCTTGAATGATGTGGCTACCCGATTCAAAAGCCTGGGTTCGCTTTTGCCTGAGCGCATTATTACCCGCCCTGCTTGCTACGGCCAAAGCTGATCCGGTAGGTACAACAAAAATAGCCAAAGTAACACTGCAATTGGCACACCAAGGGGATTCTTGCTACATCAAGAGTACAAGCTCATCCTCCCCGGCACAAAACCTGAATCTGCCTTGGCCGTGCCAATTCCATACCGACAAATCAGGCCAGCCGAGAATTGTGCGCAGCGGAAAATTTGACTACTTGCTGGTCGAAGCATCCTCCCAACTCGCAAACAGCCCGGATTGCGACACCCATTTACGGGCAGTGCGCGCCCACGGCGGCAAATGGCAGGTTTCGCACTATCAGGACAAGGTAGCGTCATGTCCGCCATTTCAATGGGACAACATGGTTTTTACTGCTTTGTTCGAATAGCGCCTGCCACAAAACCGCCTCACTTCGATCAAGACCAGCGGCATGCTGGCATGGTCAATTCCGTGGTGCGGCATCACCAGGTTTATTTCGCAAACGCCTTACGCGAACCATCCTCAAACACTTCCTCATCGCGCTCCAGCACGCCATTTTTATCAAAACAGCGTTCCCGCACCATTTTGCCTTTCGCCTTATAAAACCATTCGCAACTGGCTACGCCGGTTTCCCAAAACGACTGGTGCATGCCAATCCGGTAATAGCCATTGCGGCCATCATCGACAAAGCGCCCTTGCTCTCCCACTTTGCCATTGTCGTAGTAAACCTTGGCATCCTTGACAATATCCCGCCCCTGTACGCTGTACACTTCCAGTTCTTGCGGTTGTCCGTTCAAATAAAATTTGGCTTCGGACACCATGAAATTACGCCGTTTGCCATCAATTTCCAGCATGGCAAATTTCTGTTCTAGCACCAGTTGGCCGCTTTCATGGAATTCGGCCTTGCGCACAAAGGCTTTGGTTTTCTCGGCCAAATTGAGCACTTCTTCCCTTTGTTTGCTGCCATCCGCGTTGAAATAGGTGTCGAGCCGGGTATTGCCCTGCACCTGCATAATGAATTTGAGCTTGCCGCTGGCGGTATCGAATTCTTCAGACTTCTGCGCAACGCCCGCAAGATAAGTTTCACGCGCGTACAGCTTGCCCTCGTCATTGAAAAAATCGACCGTGGACGCTTTGCCCTTGAAGCCGCACAGCGCAGCGTCATCCACATGCGGTAACAACAGCGGCGTTGTGGAACAGGTCAGGTCGTTGATCTGCTTTTTGGCGGTGTAGCGGGCATTGGCAGTTTGGCCTTCGGTTTTGCCGAAAAATTCAATGCTTTTCAGGCTGCCATCGGCATACCATTCACGCCGGAAACCCTGGACCTTACCGTGTTCGCTATGTTCTTCAAATACCAGTTGCTGGTTGCGGCCATATTTACGATTGACGCCATGGTCGCGCCCATGTTCGTCGCGGCCATATTCGATTGCGATTTCGCCATCGACATAGTCGCGGGTCTGGCCGACGAATTTACCGGCGCGTAGTTCTTTGTCGCGCGTCGGTTTGCCGGTAGCGCGATCCTTGCATTGCATGATGCCGGTTTTGCCTTCGGTGGTGGCACCGTTGTCGGGGCTGACTTCTTTGCCATTCAAAAAGCAATCTTCCGCCGCCTGCGCCACACCCGTGCCAGCGCCAAAAACCAGCAATGCAAGCAGGCTGGTCAATATGGGTTTGTTCATGTTGATCCTGAGGTTCTTTTGATGCTGTTGAATTTCTACCAGGCGGATCATCCCGCCCTTAAACTGCGCGCCAACTCGGCTGGCGTTTTTCCACAAACGCACTCACGCCTTCTTGCGCCACCGGGTCGGCCATATTGCAAGCCATGGATTGCGCCGCCAACTGGTAGGCAGCGGCAATGCCCATTTCGCCCTGGCGGTAAAACATTTGCTTGCCGCTCGCGATCACCGCTGCGGGTTTGGCCTGAATCGACAGGCACAGGCGAGCTATTTCGGCATCCAGTTCTTCCAAGGGCACTACCCGGTTGACCAAACCCCGCGCCAGTGCGGTCGGGGCGTCGATAAAGTCGCCAGTGAGCAGCATTTCCAGCGCCTGTTTGCGCGATACATTGCGCGACAGCGCTACCGCCGGGGTGGCGCAAAACAGGCCGACGTTGATGCCGGAAACCGCAAAGCGCGCATTGCTGGAAGCGACTGCCAGATCACACATCGCCACCAGTTGACACCCGGCCGCCGTGGCCACGCCATGCACCCGCGCGATCACGGGTTGTGGCAGGTTCTGGATTTGCAGCATCAATTGCGCGCACTGGGCAAACATGGCTTGATAGCGCGCTTGCAATGCCGCCTGATCCGGAGATTCAGCAGATTCAGCCGATCCGGCAGATTCCGTCGGTTCTGCAATACCCAGCATTTGCTTCAAATCATGCCCGGCGCAAAACGCCTTGCCCGCCCCCGCAATCACCACCACTTGCACGCTGGCGTCATTTGCCACCGTTTTCAGTTGCGTTTGCAAGGCGCTCATCATTTCCAGCGACAGCGCATTAAATTGGCTGCCACGGTTCAGCGTCAGGGTCAGTACGCCGTGCTGCGCATCGAGCAGTAACAGGGGTTCGGTGGCGGGCAGATCGCTCATGGGCGCTCCTTGAAAAATGGTGGCAATGTTGATTTAGTAGTGGCAGGATTGGGTCGATTTTACAAACAGATCAAACTGATCAAACCGACCAAACGGATTAATCGAACTGGCTGAAATCCGGCTTGCGTTTCTGGAAGAAGGCAGTGAAGGCTTCTTTGGCTTCCGGGCCGACCAGCATTTGGCCGAATAACAGATTTTCTTCGGTGATGCTGGCCTTGAGCAAATCGGCCTGACGGCTTTTCATCAGGCGCTTGGTGGCGCGCAGCGATGCGGCGGGCAAGGCAACCAGTTTGGCGGCCTGGGCGCGCGCAAAGGTGAGCAATTCATCATTCGGCACTACTTTGGAAACCAGACCACACTGCCAGGCTTCTTGCGCCAAAAACGCTTCGCCCAATAACAGTTTTTCTGCCGCACGCTGGTGGCCCATGATTTGTGCCAGCAACAAGGAAGAACCAAATTCCGGGCACACGCCCAGCGGCGCAAACGGCATCGAAAATTTGGCGTTTTCGGCCGCATACACCAGATCACAATGCATCAGCAAGGTGGTACCAATGCCGACCGCCGCACCCGCCACCGCCGCCACCACTGGCTTGCTGACTTCGCTCAGCGCGCACATGAAGCGATACACCGAACGCTCGCTGATGGGGCGATTGTCGGACGGGTCGTTGGCTTTCAAAAAGTCTTCCAGATCATTGCCAGCGGTAAACACTTCAGGTTTGCCGACAAACAAAATCACGCGCACGGCTTTGTCTTGCTCGGCGGCATTGATGGCGTCGGCCATTTGCTGGTACATATCCACGGTAATCGCGTTTTTGCGCTCGGGGCGGTTGAATTCGATGGTGAGGATGCCGTTGTCCTGATGGGTGAGAATGCTCATGGAGGGTCCTTATGGTTGGCAGGAGTGGAGTGTGAAATTAGTCTGCCATTATACGATGCCAGCAAGCTCTGAGGCGGGGTGTGCTTGTTGCGGCATAAATCCTGCGATTGCAGGATTTTATGGGAGTGAAACAAGTTTAATGGCTAAAATCCTGTTATTTCAGGATTTTAGCCATAGCACCGTACAATTTTGGCATTAATCCTGGCAAAGTAGGACAAATAAGCAGAAAAACAGAAGTAAAGCTGCGTCTACAATAAATCCGGCGAGATTTTGGTAATTTTGCCCGCCATGCCTTCAAGCCGTCCGCACATGTCTTGCACCACCTTACCCACATCCAGTACCACCGCCATATCGGCAGCAGCCGTTTGTGCGATTGCGCTGCAAGCAGGCAAAGCTGTGCGTGCTTTGCTCAGCATCTTTTTCATTTCCTGCGCCACCAATGCCGGGCGCAGTTGGCAGTCATGGGCAAAGCTCGCCCATTCAAAGGCGCTCAAATCATCAACCCGAAACGCATCACCAATCGCCATGGCGTAGTTATCATCAATGGCCGCATTATCACAGGCCAGAATGCTGACCAAATCATAGGCCGGGGTCAGACTGAAACCCTGCGCATCACTGAAAAAAGACAGATTTTTGGCATGCGCATCGGTATTGCCAATCAGGATCTGAAATAGCACCCAGCGCAATAATTGCAGCCGCTGTGCTGCCGGATTTTTGCTGCGGTTCAGTAAGGCAAACAGCGCTGGCAGACTGGCACCATCGCGAATGTGGCGCA
>JBDLSU010000939.1:0-2701 GCA_039799405.1 Pseudomonadota bacterium
TCTTCACCAAAAATATTCGGCATGATGGAGACACGGAAATCGATTTCACTGCCCTTGACCCGCACCTTGAAGCGGCCGTCTTGCGGCACCCGGCGTTCGCCAATGTCCAGATCGGCCATCACCTTGATGCGCGAAATGATTTGTTCGGCCATTTGCAAACCCTGCACTTGTCCGGCTTGCACCAGCACGCCATCGACCCGGTATTTGATGACCAGACTGGCGACATCACATTCAAGGTGGATATCGCTGGCCTGAAATTTGAGCGCATCGTACAGGGTGGAATTGACCAGCTTGACCACCGGGCTGGAATCTTCACTGATTTTAACCAGCGAGATATCTTCAATGGTTTGATCCAGACTCGGCACGTCTTCGGCATCGGCCAGCATTTCCTGCATGGCTTGCTGGGCGTTTTCTTGCTGGGTCAGGTAAGCGGCCAAATCGCTGGCATGGGTTAGCGCCACCACAAAGGCTTGCTTGATTTGATAATCGGCCCATTGCAATAGCGCATCCTGAAACGGATCGCCAATTACCAGCACCAGCGCGCCATCGTCCTGCTTCATCAGCACGCAATCATGCTGGGCGCAATCGGTGAAGGGCAACAGATCGAAAGCGGGAGTACCGGCTTGCAGTTGCGCCATGCTCCAGCACGGATAGGCGAACAGTTCAGCCAGCTTGGCGCTGAAAGCTTCGGCTTCCAGGCTTGACAACTCTTCCAGCACCGCGATCAGGCTGCGGCCCTGATTGATGGCGTTCAGGCGTGCCTGATTGATCAATTCGGCGGTCAATTCGGCGGTCAATTCGGCGGGCAATTCGCTGCTTGATTTGGCTGTTGCTGCGGATGATTCGATCTGAGTCATGACAGGCTTCCGGCCAATTCAAAAATCGGCATATACATCAATACCACCACGCCGCCAATCACCACGCCCATGATGGCCATCAGCATTGGCTCCAGCAAGCGGGTGGCCCAATCGACCCAGCGCGCAAATTCATCGTCGTGAAACCTGGCCGAGCGCTCCAGCATATCGCCCATGCGCCCGGTATTTTCACCGACCTTGAGCAACGATTGCGCCACCGGCGTAACCAGATGACATTGTTCCAGCGCACTGGAAAATGGCTGCCCTTCTTCCACCAGGCGGCGCGCTTGCAGTAGCGCCGTTTGCTGGCTGACCAACAGCATCGGCGCGACCATGGCAAGACCCTTGGCCAGCGGAATCCCGGCATGCAGCAACAAACTCAAGGCGCGGTAAAAGCGGGCCAGGCGAAATTCTGCCGCCTTTTCGGCCAGCACCGGCAGGCGCAAGACCAGCCCGATCAGGCGCGCACGGATTGGCGGGTGCATCAGCGCCATTACCAGCGCCGTCACTCCAGTAGCCAGCCCGAGTAAAAATAGCGTGGCATGGCCGGAAATGGCTTTGCCAAAGCCGATCAGCATTTGCGAGGCCCAGGGCAAATCGCGGCCGGACGATTCAAATACCACGCTGAACTTGGGCACCACATAGCCAAGCAAAAACAGCGTGACCAGGCCACCAACCCCGAGCAACATGCAGGGGTAAATTGCGGCCGAGGCCAATTTCTTTTTGATGGCATCAAACTGCAACTGATAGCCCACAAAGCGGCTCAGGGCTTCCGGCAAATTACCGGAGCGCTCGGCAGCGCGCATGGTGGCAATGTAAATATCGGAAAATACGTGGGGGTAGGCTTGCAGGGTGTCGGAATAACTTTTACCGTGTTGCAGCGCCAAAAGAATACCGCCGATGATTTGTTTTACGGCCAGGCGGTTTTCTTTATTGTGCAAGGTGGTAATGGCTTCGGTCAGATTCAGCCCGGCTTCCAGCAAGGCCATCAGTTCCTGCGAAAATTGCAGCAGCGGAAATGGTGCGCGTGCATTGCCACCATGGCTGGCGGCTGCCTCTGGTGCGGCCAGGCTATCAATCGCCAGCACTTGCCAGCCATTTTTAACGGCCAGGCGGATGGCTTCGGCTTCGCTGGCGGCATCAATTGCAATGTGCTGCGCGCCAGCGGATGCACCCCGCTGTTGCGCTCGCTGTTGCACTCGCTGCTGCACTCGCAATTGAAACCGGATCATGACCTAGCGGTAGGAAATATCGGCATTTTCGCCTTCGCCACCGGGTTGACCGTCTTTGCCATAGGACAGCAAATCAAAATCGCCATTGGCACCGGGCGTGCGGTACACATACGGTTTGCCCCATGGGTCAAGCGGCACCGCTTTCGACAAATACGGGCCTTGCCATTTGGCTTCGTCATTCGGTTTGGTCAACAGGGCAGCCAGGCCTTGTTCGGTGGTGGGATAGTGATTGGTATCGAGGCGGTAGGTATCGAGTGCCTTGCCAAATGATTCGATTTGTTGTTTGGCCGTACCGGCTGATGCCTTGCCAATGGTGGAGAAATAACGCGGGCCGACGTAGGCGGCCAAGAGGCCGATAATCACGATTACCACCAGCAATTCCAGCAAGGTGAAACCACGGGCGGGCCGTTTCGATGACAAGTTCTGGAACATGCTCACAATCACTCCTTGAATAGCTAACATCAATAAAACGTATAGGATAACCGATGCCGGGAAAAAACGGCCAAATTCGCCACGCAAGCCCTCAGTTTGCCATCGCGCCCCAAACAAAGCCACCACAACCGGCCTGGTGCTGGCACAGAAAACTCTTTACAAGGCGCAACTTTGCGGTACAGT
>JBDLSU010000940.1:0-6492 GCA_039799405.1 Pseudomonadota bacterium
GGTAATAATCGATAAGTCAGGTCGCGCCCGGAGAAAAGCGTTTATACTGCAAGACTTGTGACGATTGCTCTGACGGAATCACCATGGCCGAACCATCCCCTCCTGCCCATTCCCTGATTCATAACAACGAGCCGCCGCCCCGCCAGGCGCTGATCGCCTGCCCGGAGTGCGATTTACTGCAGTACGAAATTGCCCTCGCACCCGGTGGCACCGCACTGTGCCAGCGTTGTCAGGCCCATTTATACCGCCACACCCCGCACGGCATGGAGCGCGCACTGGCTTGTACCATTGGCGCGCTGATTTTATTCTTCCTGGCGAACAGCTTTCCCATCATCGGGCTGGAACTGCAAAAAACCCGCAACGCTACCACCTTGCTCGGCTCGGTGCGCTATTTGTTTGAGCATCACCTGCAACTGGTGGCGCTTCTGGTGTTGATGACCACCGTCATCATCCCGGCGATTGAACTGTGTGCCATGCTGGCGATTTTGCTGCCACTGCGGCTGGGCCGGGTACCACAAGGCTTGCCGTGGCTGTTTCGCATGGTGCAATGGAGCCACCCGTGGGGCATGGTGGAAGTGTTTGTGCTGGGTATTATCGTCTCACTGATCCGGGTTTCCGACTTTGCCACGGTGGAACCGGGCGTGGCGCTATTCTCTTTTGTCGGATTAATGCTGTTGATGACCGCCGGGTCGTATAATTTCAACCGTCGGGAATTATGGGCGGCGGTCGCCGCAATCAAACATGCCTGAAACATCCAGTGCCGCACAACAAGGTTTGACCCCCTGCAGCGCCTGTGGCCTGTTATGCCATGTCCCGCGCTCGCCGCAACACATCCATTGTCCGCGCTGCCATACCGGGGTAGCGGTGCGCAAGCCGAACAGCATCCGCCGCACCTGGGCCTTTTTGCTGGCTGGCTATGTGCTGTATATTCCGGCCAATATTTTACCGATCATGGAAGCGCATTCGATTCAGGATGCGCAGATTGATACCATCATGAGCGGCGTAATCTATCTGTGGGAGGCCGGTTCCTGGCATCTGGCCACCATTGTCTTCGTGGCCAGTATTATGGTGCCATCTTTCAAATTGCTGGGCTTAAGCTGGCTGGCCTGGACCGTACAACGGCGCGAACAACGCTGGAAACGTCAGCGCCTGCGCTTGTACCGCATCATTGACGTGATCGGGCGCTGGTCGATGCTGGATATTTATGTGGTGGCCCTACTGGTTGCCTTGGTACAATTGCGGCTGTTTGCCAACGTCAAGGCCGGGCCAGCGGTACTGGCCTTTGGGGCGGTGGTGGTAATGACACTATTGGCGGCCAGCAGTTTTGATCCACGTTTGATTTGGGATGAGCATGACAGAACCCGTTGAATCCGCAAACCAGCAAACCAATCCAGTCGATATGGCCCCCCCTGCCCTGGCTGCTCACGCCGTCGCCGCGCAACCACGGCAATGGTCAAGCTGGGCCATCTGGCTGATTCCGCTGGTAGCGGCCATTGTGGCCGGGGGCATCATCATTCAATCGCTGATGGAGCGCGGTGGCAATATCACCATCGAATTCAAAAGCGCTGAAGGGCTGGAAGCCGGTAAAACCAAAATCAAATACAAAGATGTCGATATTGGCGACGTAAAAACCATTTCCCTGTCACCGGATCGCAAAAAAGTAATCGTGATGGCCCAACTGACCAAGGGCAGTGGCAATTTGATGCGCGAAGATACCGTGTTCTGGGTGGTGCGGCCGCGCATTGGGGTCGGCGGCATTTCCGGCCTGTCCACCTTGCTGTCGGGCTCGTATATTGAAGTGGATGTGGGTAAATCGGAAGAGAGCCGCGACAATTTTGTCGGCCTCGATACTCCGCCGCCCATCATTAACGGGGTGCCGGGCAAGGTGTTTGTCTTGCATGCCGAGCAAATCGGCTCACTCGACATTGGGGCACCGCTGTATTTCCGCCATATTCAGGCCGGGCAAGTCATTGCCTATGAACTGGATAAAAACGGCCGGGGCGTCAGCCTGAAAATCTTCATCAATGCCCCGTATGACCGTTACGTGCAAAGCAACAGCCTGTTCTGGCATGCCAGCGGGGTCGATATCACGGTCGATGCCGCCGGTTTCAAGGTACAAACCGAATCGGTCGCCACCGTGCTGGCCGGTGGCATCAGCTTTGATACACCCTCCAGCAATGGCGTACCGGCTGCCGCCAAATCCGAATTTACCCTGTTTGCCAACCGCCAGAAAGCCATGCAACATCCGGATACCGAAGTGCGCAAGGTGCGCTTGTATTTCAACGAATCGGTACGTGGTTTGCTGGTGGGCGCGCCCGTCGATTTTCGTGGCATTGTGATTGGCGAAGTGCAGGGCGTGAGCCTGGAATTTGATGCCAAACAGCGCCAGTACCGCTTCCCGGTCGATATCAACATCTACCCGCAACGCTTGCGTGGTGCCGGTAGCGCGCCCGAGAGCAGCGAACAATTAATGCAGCGCTTGCTTGGCAATGGCTTGCGCGGCCAACTTAAAACCGGCAACTTGCTCACTGGCAGCCTGTTTGTGGCGCTGGATTTTTTCCCGAATGCGCCCAAGCGCGCCATCAACTGGAAGCAAAACCCGATCGTGCTCGATACCGTACCCGGCGCGCTGGATGAATTGCAAAACTCGCTGGTCAGCATCGCCAAAAAGCTGGATCAACTGCCGCTCAAAGACATTGCCGACGAACTGAAGCAAGCGTTGGCAGGTTTGCGCAAAACCCTCGACAGTGCCGACCAATTGGTCAAACACGCCGACCGCACCACCCTGCCGGAAGCCACCGCCACGCTGGAGCAAGCGCGCAAAACTCTGGCCGGGGTTGAGCGCGCGCTGGCAGAAGATGGCCCCACCCTGCGGGACGCGCGTGCTACCTTGCAGGAAGTACAGCGCGCCGCCGAATCGGTACGGCACCTGGCCGAAACACTGGAGCGCCACCCAGAAAGTTTATTGCGCGGCAAACCGGAGGACCAACCATGAAACGCACCGCCTCATTTTTCAGCGCCGCCGCCCTCAGCATTACGGCCATCATACTGAGCGCCAGCTTGCTGGACGGTTGCGCCAGCGCCCCGCCGACCCATTTCTACACCCTGCAAGACGGTCAGGCCAACAGCAAGGTGCCAGCCAGCCGCAGCCTGTACCTGGCCAGCCTGAGCTTGCCGGAGCGGGTTGACCGGCCGCAAATTGTGGTGCGCAAAAGCAGCGAACAAGTGCAGATTCTGGAACAGCAATTGTGGGCCGAACCACTGAAGCAAGCTTTTACGCGCAACTTGAGCGCGCATCTGGGCCAGCATGGGATAGCGCTGCAAGACAGCCGCCACGGCGTGGCCCAACTGAGTGTGGAAGTGTTGAACTTTGAATCCTGGCCCGGCAAACATGCGCTGCTGGAAGTGGCCTGGCAAATTAAAAATCCTGAAGGCAAGCTGTTGCTGCGTCAACAAATGAGCTGGACCGAAGCCAGCCAGGGTGCCGATACTGCAGCACTGGTGGCGGCGCACCGGCGTGCGCTGGCGCAATGCGCGCAAGCTATCGCCCAATCACTGAGCAGCCTGCCTGCTGGCGACAAGTGAGCGCAAGATAAGAATGGCCTGGAGTGTGTAAAATACCGGCTTGAGAAATCAGCCAGAGAGAAAGTGCATGAACGACCCAAAAGATAGTTTGATCGAATACCCTTGCGATTTTCCGATCAAGGTGATGTGTGTGGCCGATGACAATCTGGTTGCCACCATGGCTGCCTTGGTGCAGCAATATGACCCGGCCTTTGAGCCGGACACCATTACCACCCGTGCCTCCGCCAAAGGCAATTATCTGAGCCTGACGGTGCTGGTGCGCGCCACCAGCCGCGAACAACTGGACAATATATACCGCGCCTTTTCCAGCCACCCGCTGGTGAAAATGGTGCTGTAAGCCTTGCGCCCGCTACCGGCTTGCTGGATGCCACAATACTGGCAATAATCAAGCTGGTTCTGGTTCACGGTACCGCAATTGGGGCAAGACATTTGATTCTCCAAAAAATGGGTGGCACGAAAGATCAGTAAACGATGGGCGGCAAGGCGTTACCGCAAAATTCGGGTTTGAACCGGGGTGAGCGGGGTCTTGGCTCAATCGCAAATCCGGCTAAAAATCTGCGCCAGTTCAATGCCCGTCATCATACGCAAGCCCTGTCGATTTTTGTAGCAGCAATTTGGCCAAATTTGCAGCCGCACAGTGCTGGTTTTTGTCAACTGTGCTGTTTAAAAAACGGTGCAACTGTGCTGCTGTAAACTGCGTTACAATGCCGCTGCCCAGCCCCACCCACCATTTGCAGGCCCCTGGCTTGGGCGCAATTGTTAAACCGGTGCTAAACTTGCCGGTCTTGTGTGTTTGCCCTTTTATGCGACTTCAATGAGTACCGATCAGAGCCACCCCGCGAATCAGGCCGTAAATCATGCTACTGCCCCGTCCCGCCAGCGCCCGCCGCCGCTGGTGCGCCATCTGGGCCAGCAGGATTACGCAAGCTGCTACCAGCAAATGCGCGCTTTCACCGATGCCCGCACGGCTGACACCCCGGACGAACTCTGGATCGTGGAACATGCGCCAGTTTTCACGCTCGGTCTGGCGGCAGATCGCAGCCACTTGCTGGCACTCGATGCTATCGAAGCGCGCCATATCGCGGTAATCCAGACCGATCGCGGTGGCGAAGTCACCTACCACGGCCCCGGCCAGGTCGTCATCTATTTGCTGCTCGATTTGCGCCGCTACAAGCCCAACGGCAAACTCTTCATCCGCGAACTGGTTACCCGCATCGAACAAGCCATCATCGACGTGCTGGCCAACCATGGCATTGCAGGCGTGCGCAAAGAAGGCGCGCCCGGCATCTATTTGGCCGCAGGCCGCTGGCAAGGTGCTAAAATTGCCGCGCTCGGCCTGAAGGTGCGCGGCAGCGGTTGTACCTACCACGGCCTGTCGCTGAATGTGGCGATGGATTTAAGCCCGTTTTCCCTGATCAACCCCTGCGGCTACGCCGGGCTGGCCACCGTGGACATGCAAACCGTGGGCGTCACTGCTGATCTGGCACAAGTACAAACCGCACTGGCAGCGCGTCTGACCGAATTATTGAAATAAACCAATCGACCCAACCATTTACTAGCCGAGCAAAATCCATCATGACCACACCCACCGCCGACACCCCAAGCGCAAGTTACGACCCGACCGAAAAGCAAAAAGGTGCCAGCAAAACCGCACGCATCCCGATCAAAATCATCCCGGCCGAACGCCTGAAAAAACCGGACTGGATCCGCGTGCGCCTCGGTGGTGCCAGCTCGCGTTTTAACGAAATCAAGCAAATCCTGCGCGAAAACCAGCTCGTTACCGTGTGCGAAGAAGCCAGTTGCCCCAACATTGGCGAATGCTTCGGCAAGGGCACCGCCACCTTCATGATCATGGGCGACAAATGCACCCGGCGCTGCCCGTTTTGCGACGTCGGCCACGGCCGCCCCGACCCGCTCGACCAGAACGAACCAGAAAACCTGGCCCGCACCATCGCCGCGCTCAAACTGCAATACGTGGTAATTACCTCGGTTGACCGCGACGACCTGCGCGACGGCGGGGCCGGCCATTTCGTCACCTGCATCAACCGCACCCGCGAACTGTCACCCGCCACCCGGGTAGAAGTGCTGGTACCGGATTTCCGTGGCCGCCTCGACAAAGCCCTGACCATTTTCAAAGACGGCTTGCCCGACGTAATGAACCACAACCTGGAAACCGTACCCCGCTTGTACAAAGAAGCCCGCCCCGGTGCCGACTATCTGCACTCACTGCAACTGCTGCGCGACTTCAAAGAACGCTATCCCGGCACCGTCACCAAATCCGGCCTGATGGTGGGTTTGGGCGAAACCGACGAAGAGATTTTGCAAGTGATGCGCGACATGCGTGAACACAAAATCGACATGCTGACCATTGGGCAGTATTTGCAACCATCCGAAGGCCATTTGCCGGTACGGCGCTATGTGCATCCGGATGGGTTCAAGATGTTTGAGGAAGAGGCGTACAAGATGGGGTTTGTGCATGCGGCGGTGGGGGCGATGGTGCGCAGTTCGTACCATGCGGATCAGCAGGCGCATGGGGTGGTGGCGGAGTGATTTTTTTGATTACGAACTGAAAATAATCGGCCGCTTACATTTCACGGTAAGAACCCACTCTGTTGACGGGATACGGGACGAAATATAGGCGGCCAAGGCGAATTCCACATGGAAAATGCAGTGTGGCGGTAGATTTTGCACAGGCTAAAACGCCTGAATGATTAACTTGGCTGCTTGCTTTCAGCCCACAGGCTTTAGTCAATCAGGCTCTGTCATTACTCCTGGGCGGGTAATTGGTTTTTGGCGAAAAACAAGTTGACCAGATCGCTTACGGCATACACGGCGCTGTCGGAATAGTATTTCGCTTCGCGGTGGCGGTGCATGTTTTCGAGGCGTTTAATGCTGGCCCATTCGTTG
>JBDLSU010000941.1:0-3472 GCA_039799405.1 Pseudomonadota bacterium
TGAGTTTTAATTGTTGAATGATGCGTTGATACCAGGGAATTGACCCTCTGACTACCGGATCGCGGCTTGGCTTGGGCCTGCCCAATACGGCACTACCTAGCGCGCCCACGGTTTGAATCCCATTGAAGACGCTGCTTGCCATGCCTTTTAATTCATTGGCCGCGTCAAGGGCCGGATCGATTTGATTCATGTCGCCCAAATTCGCACCGGCACGGCCTAGCACTTGCGCCAAGCGAGACAAAATGGCACTGGATTGGGCTTCATCAACATCGGGTGAATGGCCTTCATTTGATCCATTACCAGCGATGTAGCGGCCATCGCGCCCGCGCCTTGGTGGTGGCGTAGTTTGTGCGTCCGCTACCTGTACGCGTGCCGATACGCGCCTGGGTCGCTGGGCTGCGGCTTGGGCGGCGCTTGTCGTAGCTTGGGCTGGTCGCGCCGCAGCCTGTAATGCTGCCCGCGTGGATGGATTCAGCCGCCTTGCTGGTGCTGCCTGATTTGGCAGGCTCGGCGGCGCAGCCTGCCTTGGCTGGCGAGCCGGTGCGCTTTGGCTTTGACTCGTGCCGGGATACCGGCTCGATCTCCTTGCGCGCTGTGGTTCAACCGTCTGGCTCGCGGTGACCAGCCGCATCCGTTCGGCGATACGATGCACATCCCGCTCGATGCGTAACAGACTGCGCCTGGCTTGATCCCATTGCAATTCCCGTTCCGGGAGCAAAAAACCGGCACTGTCTGAGGGGAGGATTCCTGTCATGCTGTGACTTTACATAAAGGTGTCGAATTGTTCAAACGTCATTTGTACCTGTTCGGGCGCATCTTCGCTACGCGATTGGTCAATTTCCATGGTGGCGGCTCGTACCCTGAAGCTGGAAGTCAAGCCGCCAAATAAGGCGCTGCTGATGGCGTCGCTTGCTGCCTGGGTGATGCTCAAGGTGAAGACATATTCATTGGGGAGTCCTATCGTGCCATCGGTATGCGCAACTTGCTCGCACTTGGCGGTAAACCAGCGTTTGATGGTGCCGTTGGCATCGTCATAGGTCGTTATCCTGAAACTGGTACGCTCGCTGCCGGTTGGCACATCCATGACCGCCATGCCGATATTTTTGGTCTCGCTGGTGATGGTGCTGGGGCCGAAGGCGACATCGGTACAAAAAAGGTTAAAGGCATGAGAGATATCGCCGCCTTGATTGGGTGGGTTATCATCCTCAATGCTGATAAAGAACAGGTTCTTTTTGGCGTAGTTGACCTGCAAGGCTTCCTGGGCCAGGCTTTCCAGTTCACGCATCGAGATACCACCCAGTAGGGGATTGCGCCCCAAGGCATGGCTGACTTGTTTGCCTAAAAAGTCGCCGACCACGCCTTGCAATGCTCCGGCCACATCACCACGAAATGCCCGCGCCAAGGGCTGTGCATATTGGCCGCCAACTTTAGCGGCCAAGGTTTTGCCGAATTGGTCGCGCACCTGGGACAAGGAGGGCAAGCGTTGCGCTTGGCTGGTTAGCAGTTGATCGAAGATGCTAGGCGGCATGGCGTTCCTTTTCCATTTGATCCGTTTTGGTTGGATCGCCTGCACCGTCATCGTTAGCAGCATCTGCGGCTTGGCTCATGCTGGTGGCAATCATCTCGGCCTGATGTTCTTCCAGCAGGAGGATTTTGGTCAAAATCTCGATCATGGTAGCCTTGTCCAGATTCAAATCCTTGAAGCCAGCCAGTGCCTGGGCCAACAGCATGCCGGTGTTCATGGCTTCGGTCTTGGTGGTTTGCTTTTCTGCTTCCAATGCTGAAATGGAACCATAAAAATGGATTTGCCAAGGGCGCTCGGCAGGGCTGAACACGATGCCGTAGCGGTGATACGTGTGGATATCGATGATGTGATTGAAAAATTCCGTCAAGCCAACCCGCAAAAAGCGTGCGCGTTCGGCGGCTTGTGCAGAAGTTCTAAAAAAGCCACCTTCACCCAAACCACCACCGAGTAAATCAGCGAAACCCAGCAGCGACAAGTCAATCCCAATCGCACCGCAGAGTAGTTTGGCGTAAAACATCACGTCTTCAATAGAGATGGTGCCGCTACTGCCGCGCGCACCACCGCTGGACATACTGCCGCTCACCGCCGTCAATTGCTTGTCGCCCCACACGGGCAGAATGTGGGTCAGGCGTGACAAAAACGGCTTGCCGCTGGCAACGGCGGCTTCAGCACGTTGCTTGGATGCAGTCAAGATGGCGCGCAGGTTTTTCATATACTCCTGACGCTGATCTTTGGTCATGTCTTGCATATTCACCGTGAGCATGGTTTCATCAATCGAATCCAATACCCGTTGCCCGATCAAGCCCACCATGGCGGTGCTGAGTTTCTCATACGGCCCTTCTGCGCCATCGAGGAAGGAACCGCCGACCTGGGCCACCAATAAAGGCAGTTTGGCCGGGTCGTTTTCTTCCAGGGACAGTTTCACCGCACTTTCCATGGCACGGGTTTGCGGCAAATACACCATGCGCGGCAATTTTAAGCGCGCCATTTGCATCACATCCAGGCGTGATGACAGCTTGGGGCCATTGGCAACCACATAGCCTGCGGTGGTGTTGCCGCGTTCATAGGGCGTAACCATAGCCGGATGCACCAGCGCATCAACATACAATTGCGTGACACCTACCTTGTTTGCGCTATACACCCGTGCATAGCCATCACCAAACGCAGACGCGTTAAATGCGACGGTATAAGCTGCGCCATTGAGGATTCTGGAGAGGTCAGCGCGGATTTCATCGACGATTTTTTGCTTGGCTGGATCGGCTTTTAGGGTGGCGTTGCGTTCGATGAAGACCACGTCGCCACTTGTTTCATTGCCACCCAGTGCAGAGGTGACGTGCAGTCGCAGTGCGGTGGAGACAATCGGATCACCCACCATTTCCATCCATTTGGCGAGAATTTGCTGCCGTGTGCGGGCCGGGGTTTTGCCATTTCCCAGCAGCATTGATACTGAAATACCTTCGATTTGGGCATCAAGGGCTTCAGCATCGCTGATGCCGGGGTTGTCACCCCAGCCCAGACGCTGTGAAATAAATGATTTGATTCTCTTGATGGGATGCATGACGAGCGGCCAAGTAAAGGTGCCGCTATTGTCGATGCTGGTGGTTGAGGGTTAGCTTGGCTTTTTCCTAATCTGGCTGAAACCGCGCTTGAGAATAAACCCATGCCCTACGCCTGATACAATGCGCACAGGAAAAAACAGGCGCTATGGTGAAGCAATAAGCCCGTGCCTGTGAGTTGAGTCGCCCCCCTATTTTTCATCACTGAAACAAAATGCTGAAGAAACTATTTGCAAGCTATATAGGCTTTGTTGATGCAATGCAACGCATCAATCAAACACCATCCCGCTTTGGCGCACATTTTTTGGCGATGATGTGGATAACCTCCCCATTGACCGTGGGCCTGATTATCCATCATAGAATGGAGCAGTCTGCCCACCCGGAAAAAATG
>JBDLSU010000942.1:0-6232 GCA_039799405.1 Pseudomonadota bacterium
GTATGCCTCAAAAGTAGTCACACTTCCGCTAATCGCGCCATTTCCTCAACACCACATTCGGATATCGCCCCCTTTATGCATGCCACCAAATTGATTCGTCACCTCTCTACACATGGTGCCACCAAGACCCCTGCTGCAAAGACCGTTGCCACTACCTTGGGCACGACAGAACAAGTCGTTAAGGAGGTCACCGACTCCATCAATAGCGATGGCATCTATAAAGTCACCCCTTGGAGAGGTGGCGGCCTTTATATCGAAGGCGGGCTTGGCAAAGAGAAAGACGTTTACCCCCACGTGGAAAAGCATGCTGAGGCATGGGTGAAATCGTCGATCTATGGCCGGCATGGGGATACGCGCCAAAAAGTGAATCCAACTCACAGGAAAAAACTGAGTGGTAAATGGAGCACGCCTGATATTACGTTACTTTGTGTCCACAAATTCCTTCATGCGCCACAGAATTGGGTTGAGTTAGCGACGATGGAGATCAAGCATGCATCGCTCCAATTTGATGTTTCTTGTGTTTATGAGGCGCTTGCGCACACCAGAGTGGCAAGCTACAGCGTCTTGTATTTCTTTGATGACCCAGCGAACAACATCACCGACAGGAATCTATTGGGCGTTCTTGAAGAAATAAAAATGGAGTGTTCCCGTCTCGGCATCGGCTTGATTATTTCAGAATATCCGTGCGACATTAATTCATGGCAATACTTGATTCCTGCCAAGAAGCATGAACCTGACCTTCGCCGCATCGACGACTTCATCGAAGATGCATTTGACAAGGACGAAAAGAATTGGCTCAAGAAAGCGCTTTAGCATTGGAGCCGACGCAAAATTGTCCCAGGAAGTAATCCAATCGCATATAGTACGCCTTTACGATCAGAACTTGACACGGTATTACTCCAAAGGAAAAATGAATTCACCTCGTGAACTGCTCATAGGCTTGCTCGAATATATCGGCGAGCAAGCCAAAGAAATTGACCCAAAAGGTTACCGTCTCGCTGACAGTAAAGCGTTCGTTCGCCGCAATACGGACTTGCAAGACCTGCCCGGCCTTGAGTTTGATTTGCGCACGGAAGGCGACCACATCTGGCTCCACCTGGCCCGCCTCGAAGCCCAAAGGGCTCCAATGGTTCCAGACCTGTTCAAAGTCCTTTTTAAGGTTGGCAATGACCCGTTTGGGGTAGCCCCCGCGCTCAATGAAAGCCATGTGGCCACTTGGCTAAAACAGCATGAATCCAAACCCGATTCTCGGTTGGCAATAGCGGATGATGCAAAGCCCGTGCAAGAACAGTTAAGGCAGAAAGCCCAAACTGCTCTCCAGCAATACTCAGTACAATGGGAAACCTGGGCCGCGAGCGAGCGCCCACGTCGCAAGAGCATATCCCTGTATGGCGAGCTGTTCGCTTTGAAACACCAGATTGAAGCCGACGAGACGGCCAAACCGCAAGAACTTGTATGGGGTATGGGCATTGCGACTTGGCAGCTTCCATTTGGGGAAGACAGCATCAGTTTTGAATACCCATTGCTCACGCAAGCGGTCGAAATAGCCATCGACGAAAAAACCATGGCGCTGGCTGTGCGCCCACGCGCTACCGCTACACGGGTGGAAATGGCAGCCTTCGTTGCTTGTGCAGTCACCGGGGCTGCGGAGGTTGAGCACGCTATCAAAGACCAACTTCAACGCAATAAAAACCACCCGGTTATCCCGTTTGATGCATCAAGTTATACCGATGTGCTCAAGCTCGCCGCATCCAATTTGGATGGCAACGGTAGCTATCGGGAGCTACTCACAAAGGGCGACCCTGTGCCCAGCCCCGGGACCACCTTGATCGTTACAGACGTGTGGGTTTTACTTTCAAGGCCGCGCGCCACGCACTATGTGGAGATTGACCTGGCACGGCTCAAGGAGAAACTGGCCAATGGCTGCGATATCCCACTTGGCCCACTTGCCCTTGTTTCCCCGCCTTCAGATCAACCCGTTACATTCGGGGCTATTCGCTTCCGTGGCCTGTCAAGTCGAGGATCAAGTCAGGGTAAAACCGAGGAGCTGTATTTCCCCCTGCCCTACAACGAAGAGCAGGTCACCATCATTCAACGCCTGGAAAAAGCTGCGGGTGTGACCGTGCAAGGGCCGCCAGGTACTGGCAAGACACATACCATCGCCAATGTCATTTGTCACTACCTTGCGACGGGCAGGCGGGTTCTTGTTACCTCTCGTGGCGAACCTGCGCTTGAAGTACTCCGATCAAAAATTCCAGAGGAAGTGCGCGCCCTGACCGTCGCGTTGATAGCCAGCGACCGCGAGGGTATCCGCCAATTTCAAGCAGCCATCGAGACGATTCAGCATCAGGTATCCCAGTTAAACCCCGAGCAGACGCACCAGACTATCGCAACACTCGAAAGCGGCATTGATCGCGCCCACCACGAACTTGCCGCCATTGACACACGCATTGATGAAATTGCGATTGCACAGCTATCAGCGGTAGAAGTGGATGGCTCGCCAATGCGCGCGCAAAAACTTGCTGAGTTGGTGATTTCCGGCTTGGAACAGCATGGCTGGTTTGATGATGACATCACACTCTCACCAGAAAATTCCCCGCCGCTTACCGAGGAGGATACGGGCAAACTCCGGCAAGCGCGGCGCAAGCTCGGCCAGGATTTGGTTTATGTACAAGCCAACACCCCATCTGCTGACTCACTCCCCGACACAGCCACCATCGCCGCGCTACACCAAATGCTATCGAGTATGAGAACGATTGAGGCCGAGGTTGAGCGTGGCATGCTGCTTGATTTGAAGGCGACAACCGCCGAAGTCATCATCGCGGCACAGGAGCTTGTTGGTTTAGTCGAACAAGCCCATGCCTTGGCTGAAGAGTTGGAGGCCACCGATAACGGTTGGCCACTTGCCTTGCGAAACAAATGTAGACTGCCAGCACTTATTTCCGAGCGACAAGCACTGGAGTTTTTATTTTCAGACATTGATACACTCATTGTGGCGCGCGCTGAATTTCTCAAACGTCCAGTGGAATTCCCCGATGCCGGTTTGCGCGCAACGAAGACCCGTGAAGCGGTTGCCCGTGCAGTCGAGACTGGCAAGCCATTTGGACTGTTTGCGCTGGGCGCAGGCGAGGCGAAAGCGCATATCGCTGCGGTTAAGGTCTCCGGACTGATACCTGCATCGATAGACGACTGGGTTCATGTGCAGCGCTATATTGCGCTTGACGAAAAAGTAATCTCGTTCGTTAGCCGATGGAACCAATTTGCGGATGAGCTTTCCATCCCTCGGTTGGAAGGCGGCATCGCTGCTTTGCGTCAGATCGAAATAGTTGCTACCATCGCAAAAAAGGCCCATCGCCTGGCGACAGAATTCGATACCACCTTGTCAAACAAGGTCGAGGCCGTATTCTGTGCGGCCCCAAGCCAGACATTGATGGGCAGTTCTGCCGAACTCCGTGATATCAAGGCCCAGTTAATGCGCCATCTTACCAAGGTAGAACTAGCCAAAGCAGCAACCCAACTCAGTACACTCCAGGAAAAACTTGTCGGCAAGACCGGGCCAGTATCGATTGCGCTAAAACAGTTTATCGAGAACCAACTTGGCTATCCCGACACGCCTTCTGAACGAATCACCGCACACTATGCCGGGTTGACGGCAGAACTAAGGCGGATTGCCGCGCTGTCGGTTGAACTTGCATGGGTCAGGGATTGTGCTACTCGTATTGAGCAGGCTGGCGCGCCGAAACTGGCCTCTCGTATCCGCTCTCAGCCTGTTGACATGGCTGGTGAAGACGCTATTTTCCCAGTTACTTGGCGACAAGCGTGGAACTGGGCTCGTATTCAAACTTACCTCAACAACATTGAAGCGAGAACTGAATTGCTCACGCTTTCGAGCAGGCGGCGGGACCTTGAGCGGGGTCTGGCTCGCCTCTATGAGGAGTTGGTTGCAAAAGCTGCGTGGTTGGCAACCAAACAAAATGCGACACCCAAGGTACTTCAGGCGCTAGCTGGCTATGCAACGGCAATCCGCCGTATTGGCCAGGGAACGGGGCCTAACGCAACCCGTTATCGCCGGGATGCGCAAGAGGCGATGTTGGATGCTGCCAGTGCCGTCCCCTGCTGGATCATGAGTCATGCCCGTATATCGGAGGCCATGCCGCCGGATATTGGTGCGTTTGACCTTGTTATTGTCGATGAAGCGAGTCAATCTGACCTCTGGGCGCTGCCGGCCATTTTGCGCGGCAAGAAGATTCTGGTGGTGGGAGACGATAAACAGGTGTCGCCAGATGGCGGCTTTATCGCCAGCCAACGGATTACTGATCTCAAGGCTCGCTTCCTTTCCGAACAACCTTATGGGGCAGAAATGACACCGGAAAAGTCCCTCTATGATCTGGCGGCGCGGGTATTTGCCGCCGAGCAAGTCATGCTGCGTGAGCATTTCCGTTGTGTTCCACCCATCATTGCTTACGCCAATCGGGTGTTTTACAAAGGGGGTATTCAACCGTTACGCATTCCCAAGGCGTCGGAGCGAATTGACCCGCCGCTGGTCGATATTTACGTCACGGACGGTTTCCGTGACAAGCACGACCGTAACGATTACGAAGCGCAAGCCATCGCCGAAGAAATTTCGGCCATTCTGGAAAATGAGGCTTTTGTTGGTCGTACAATTGGTGTCGTTTCTCTGCTGGGAATGGATCAAGCAAAACACATTGATTCCGTCGTGCGCCAGCGTTGCGATGCCGCCGAATTACTTCACCGCAAATTTGAATGCGGTGAAGCCCGCACTTTTCAAGGCAGTGAACGCGATATTATATTCTTGTCAATGGTTGCAGACAGCAAAAATTGCCATGCGCTTTCTGGTCTGAAATTCGATCAGCGTTTCAACGTGGCAGCAAGTCGGGCACGAGATCGGATGTATTTGGTACGTTCAGTAAAAACATCCGATTTGTCGGATAAGGATTTACGCCTTACCTTGCTCAGTCACTTCAACAAGCCGATGGTGACTGACAAAGAGGAAGCAAAAGTGTTGATTGACCAATGCGAGTCCGGGTTCGAGCGGGAAGTGTTTTCCATCCTTGTATCTCGTGGGTATCGCGTTATTCCACAAGTGAAGACTGGCGCTTACCGCATCGACATGGTCGTTGAGGGCGCAGGGGATAAGCGCTTGGCCATTGAGTTGGATGGCGACGAATACCACGGCCCAGACCGGTGGCAGCATGACATGAGCCGACAACGTATCTTGGAACGAGCTGGCTGGGTATTCTGGCGCTGCTTCGCTTCAACGTGGTCACTTCGTAAGGCTGATGTTCTGCAAGAGCTACTGGAGCGCCTTACGGCAATGGGAATTGATCCAATGGGGGCCATGGAATATGCGCCAAGCCTGGTAGAAAAACGAAACTGGAAGTTTATTCCTGAGATGGACGATAGCCAGATCGTTGATGAAGTGCAAGGTACGTTGGAACGCGCAATTTTAAGTGCAAAGTAGTTCCAAACACCGTTGAACGAATAAAACGCGCTCCAAAAGGTTCGTGCTGCATAGCATACAAATTTGGGGGTAGTCCACTTGTGGGCCGTCCCTAAGAATAAGTGATCATTGATTTGGCGATTTGCTGCATTCAATCCTGATTCTGCAGGACAAATACACTCTCCCTTTTATTTATCAATGTAATGCCCACCAATCGCAAAGATATGAATCGCATGCTCGTCAAATCGATAGATCAAGCGATCTTTCTGTGAAATCCGTCTTGACCAAAAGCCCGACAGGTTATGTTTGAGCGGTTCCGGCTTACCAGTACCGATTGCCGGGTTATCAGAGCGGAGCATTTCCTTCAAGAGATTTCGTAATGCCTTGTGCATCGCCTTGTCGGCTTCGCGCAGGGCTTCATAGCGCTCCCAGGTATCGCCCTCAAACACCAAGGATCTCATCCATTTGCTCCGCCGTAGGTTGGTATGCTTTGCCTTGAGTATAGGTGCTCATGGATTTGGCGATTTGTTGCATCAGGTCGGTATTTTGTAAAACATACAGGCTCTCGCGTTCCCGTTCCCAGTCTTGCTCACTCATTACCACAAAGGCTTCACCACCCCGGCGCGTTACCCGTAGTGGTTCATGGCTACCGACCACTTCTTCTACCAAGGCCTTTAGATTGTCACGAAATCGATTAACGCTCACAGTTTCCATTTTTCCTCCAGGTGTACGACAATTCCGTACAACTGTAGTCGATTTCCCAAACCAAGG
>JBDLSU010000943.1:0-5374 GCA_039799405.1 Pseudomonadota bacterium
CAAGTGCGTGCCGGTCAGGAAATTGATCAGGAAAAGAAGCTGTTTATTGCGCAGCCGCAGCGCGGTCTGTTTGATGCCATTGTACGTGCCTTTGGGCCGCGCTTTGCCCAAGTAGCCAGCCAATTCGATCCGGAAAAACGCGTCAACGAATGCCTGCCGGGCGGCATGGTCAGTGCCGGGCAGCGCAATTTTATCAATCAGGTATGGACGCCAAAGGTGCGCCCGCAGTTGGTGGCGGCCGGGTTCTGGCGCGTCGCCACGCTGGAATAGCTGGCGGCTATTGTCCCGGTGCCCGGGGTAGCGAGCCAACAGCAGGCTTATTGCTGCAGCGCCTCAGCTTTTGGCACATCCACCCCGCGCTGGCGTGCGGCTTCATTCCAGCGGATTTGTTCGGCATAATCACGCGCCACGCCGCCCTCACCTTTGCCGTAGATATTGCCCAGCCGCTTGGCCGCTTCGCCACTACCGGCATTGACGGCTTGTTTGTAGAGTTTGACCGCTTCCTTGATTTTGCCCTGCGAATCGAGGCTACGTGCTTCGGCCAGCAAGACGCTGGCTGATTTGCCCGGTTCAATCGGTGCCACGGGCGTGGGGGCGGGTGCAGCGGGTACGGCGGCGGCTTTACGGGCTTCTTCGGCCTTGCGGGCGTCTTCTGCTTTACGGGCTTCTTCAGCCTTACGCGCGGCTTCTTTTTGCGCCTCAGCTTTTTGTGCCTCTTCCGCCGCCTTGGCTGCGGCTTTGGGGTCGGGCGTGGGCTGGGCTTTGGGCCGTGTGTCAGCCAGCGCCAGTTCGGTCTTTTTCTTTTCGTCGGCGGCCAGTTTTTGGCGCGCCAGATCATCGGCTTTTTTCTGCGCCAGTTCGTCCGCCAGCTTTTTCTTCTTCTCTTCTGCCAGCTTGCGCGCGGCCTTGTCTTCTTCTTCCTTACGGGCGACTTCAGCCTGCTTTTTGGGGTCGTTACCGGCAGCTTTTTTGGCTTCGTCCAGTTCTTTTTGACGGCGCGCCAAATCTTCGGCCATGCGTTTGTTTTCTTCTTCCAGCTTTTTGGCCTGGGCCAGAATTTCGGCGGCGGCGGCATTGTCTGCGGCGGCGGTATTGGCTGGCGCAGTGGCGGGGCTACTGGCCGAGGCTTGCTGCACCGGGGCTGGTTGGTTGCCGCCGCTCATCACCATATAGCCGACACCGCCCGCCAGCAACACGCCAACGGCAACCGCAGGCACCAGCCATTTATTACCTTTGGCCGGTTGCGCTGGGGCGGCACCGGTGCCCGTCCCCTGATTCATGCCAGTGCTTCTGCCTGCCCCGCTTTGATTGGGATTCGGCCCGGGCTGCACACTGCTACCGAGGCGGGTGGCGTCATCTTCGTCGGCCGCCCCCGCACGCGCAAACGGCGGCTTCAGGCTACCGCTGGCCCCGCCAGTCGATTCTCCGGTCAGTTTTGCCAGCTTGCGCTTGGCCAGATCGACATAAGAACCATTCGGAAAGCGCTGGATGTAGAGTGAAAACTCTTCCACATCGTCGCTGTCCTTGATCGAGCGCCAGAATTCAATTTCCAGCCCGGCGGTGGATTCGGCTGCTTGCATGCCGGATTGGCTGCCTGACTGCGTGCCCGGTGGCGTGGTGCCACTGCCAAAATTGGCGGATGATCCCTGGGTACGCAACACCAGGCGGGTGCTGTCGCTGTCTTCCAGCCGGTCACCAGCCAACACCCGCTTCAGTTCTTCCTTGAAGGCTGCGGCGCTGGGGTAACGGTCGTCCGGTTTTTTAGCCAGAGCGCGCAGCACCACGGCATCGAAAGCGGGGTTGATATTCGGGTTCAGCACACTTGGCAAAACCGGGTCTTCCTGCATGATTTTCTTTTGAATCGCCCACAAGCCTTGCGCATGGAAGGGCTTTTCGCCAGTCAGGAACTGGTACAGGATGATGCCAACGGCAAAGATATCGGAGCGCGGGCCAACCGGTGCGCCTTCGATTTGCTCGGGTGACATATAGCTGGGGGTGCCGACCATGGTGCCTGCCTGGGTGCGCTCGGCGCTGGCATCGGACAGGCGCGCGACGCCAAAATCGGTCAGCTTGACGCGCAACTGGCTGTCCAGCATCACGTTGGCGGGTTTGATGTCGCGATGCACGATGCCGTTTTGATGCGCATAATCGAGCGCATCGAGCAATTCGGAAATCATGCGCACCGCGTCTTCGATCGAAAAGTTTTTCTTGTCGTCGAAGTAGTTTTTTAATTCATCACCACGGATCAACTCCATCACCAGAAAAGCGACTTCGTTTTCTTCACCAAAATCGAACACGGTAACGATATTCGGGTGGTTCAGCCGCGCTACCGCCTGCGCTTCGCGGATAAAGCGCGCCGAATATTCGGCTTCCAGGGCTTTATCGTTGATCTGGTTTTTGAGAATCAACTTGACCGCGACTTGCCGGTTGAGTTTGGGGTCAATACCTTCGTACACGACGCCCATGGCTCCACGGCCCAGTACACGCTGTAATTGATATCGTCCTAATTGGCGTAAGTCATCCATCAGTCTGGTCAGGCATCATTGAAAGGAGTCAAGTTTAACCGAAAGCCGGGAATCAGAAAAGATTCCCGGATCGGGCGCAGTAAATTTCAGGCCAAAAAGCCGGGAAAGTTTGCCCTCAGGCTACAAGCTGGCGCAATTGCTCGACCCGTTTGCGGTTCACGCCCAGATCGGAATAGCCCAGCCGCGAGGCCGAGCGCACATGCACCTGCTTGCCATCGAGCAATAATTCGACATCATCAACAAAACCCAGCAACGCGCTTTTGAATTCGACATGCAGGTAATCGGGCTGCCTGGTAATGATGCGGGCACCGCTCAGCTTGGCAATTTTGTCGGCCAGTGCCTGCCAGTCGGCGACGTTTTTCAATTGCAGCGGTGCAATATAGGCCGGGTGATTGGCTTCGGCCTGACTTGATACGCTATTCGGTTTTTTGGACGGGGGCGCGAGTTTGCCTTGTTTCGCCCCCAGATGCGCCGGGCGCTTGCCAGAAAAAAACATACTCATTCCAATCAGGGTAAGGGAAAAGCTGATGATACCGGAACAGGGGCCGACATGTGGCTATCGGCCCCGATCTGTTGCGAAATGGCTGTTTTGCCACCCTGCCGGAAATATCAGGGTTGCAGTGGTGTGACGATCACCGTTCCGGTTTTCGGTGCCAGTTCACGCGGGCCAGCGCTCTGATAACTCTTCACTTCCAGCGCGCCACCATGCGGGAACGATTGTGCCTGCTGCAAATCCCCCGCGAAGCCATACTTCAACTTCTTGGTCAATCCGTCTTCTTTGGCCAGCTTGGAGTTCAAACCACTGACCGCCGACGATTGCACCGAACTGATGGCACCGGACACCACTTCATTACCGTTACGGCAAGCACCACCATTGACGCGGATACAAGCGCCGGTGTTTTGCGGCAACTTGGTCACGTCAAACTTGGTTTGCGCCGCAAACGGAATCTTGAAGAAGCCCAGATGCGCCGACAACACCGTTACCTGGGTCGATTTGTCGATCAGGATCGGTTCCAGCAAGCTACCAAAGTCCTGGTCGGCCAGGGTTGGCGCAATCAGGTTCAGGGTCAGCGCCGGTACATTCAACACCCCGTCTTTGGCAACGGTGAACTTGCCACCGGCCGTAAAGTTGAGGCTGTTGGCAATATCGTTGACCCCAAACTCAATTGCCTTGCCCCCCACCAGCGTGACGGTATTGGCTTTTGCGCTGAAGTTGAGGTTGCTGGCGCTATGCAGTACCGCATCGGTGGCCTGAACTTTGACGGCACCGGTAAACTCGTTATCGTCCCGGTTCAGGTTGATGGCAGTGCCGGAACCCAGATCGGTGCTGCCCGCCACTTTCAGGCCGGTGCTCTGGCTGATGGTGGCATTGGCGTTGGCTTTCAGGTTACCACCGGCTTTACCGCCGATACTGATATCGGCCGCCGCCACCGTGGCATTGCCGCTGGTTTGCAATTCCACATCCAGCTTGCCAGCCGCCACCAGATCAGCAGTACTGCTGCTGACATTGACTTTGCCTGTGAAGCTGTTACCGGCATTGCCGAGTGTGACCGCATTGCCAGCGGCATCAAAACTGGTTTTACCCGCTGTTTTAAAGGCATCAACCTGGGTAATGGCACCGGCCGCCTTGATGGTGGCATCGCCACTGCCCAGATTGACAGCGCCCAGTTGCAGCGCATTGGCATCGCTCAGGGCAACGGCGTTGGCACCGCTGTTGCTGATAACAACATTGCCGACAAAATCATTTTTGGCATTGTCCAGCACCATGGCAGCCGCACCGGCATTGAGGGTGGCGCTGCCGCCCACGGTCATACCGGCCGCATCCTGGCTCAAGCCCTGGGCGCTCAATTTCAGCTCGCCTTCGGTCCTGACGTTGCCCAATTTCAGGGTGTTGGCGTCAATAATGCTGACGGTATTGGCACTGACATTCACCACGTCCTTGAAGTCGTTCGCCGCTTCCAGCGTCACGGCATTGCTGCCAGCGGTAAAGTTGCTGGCCCCGCTGACAGTCAAGCTGCCACTCTGGCCCACTGCGCCGCTGGTGGTGGCAGTCAAGCTGCCGCCAACCGTGCTGGTCGTGAAGGTCAGGGCGGCACTGTTGACGCTGACATTGCCGCTGGCGGTGGTGCCCAGCGTCAGGGCATTGCTATCGGTAACGGCGATGGTGCTGCCGCTGGCGCTGAGTTTGTTGAAGTCATTGCCTGCGCTATTGAGCGTGATGGCATTGCTGCCCGCGTTCAGGGTCGCATTGCCGCCCACCACAATCGCGGCGGTTTGGGTCAAGGCACCGCTGCTGCGCACGTTCAGGTCGGCGTTCAACTTGCCGGACAACACCAGCGCGTTGCGGTCAAGCACCTCGGCCGACCCGGCTTTCAGGTCGAGCGAATTGAAGTCATTGGCTTTGCTCAACACGATGCTGCCGGTGCCGACGCTCAACTTGGTGGCACCGCTCACGATCAGTGCATCGCTCTGTGTCATGCCGGTGGCGCTGGCGTCGAGTGTGCCGTTGATATTGCTGGCACCCAGCACCAGCGCGGTTTTATCGTTGATCTTGCTATTGCCGCCGTTCATGCTGACACTGCCTGCGAAATCATTGTCGGCCGAATCGAGGGTGATGGTTTTCGCTGCGGCGCTGGTACCGGCCGTAATGCTGACCGCCCCCACGCTGCTGCCGGTGCCTTGCACCACGCCACCGCTCTGGCTGATATTGCCGCCCGCTTTAATGGTCAGGGTACTGGTGCCAACGGTGGATGCGCCCAGCTTCAGATCATTTGCATCGACCAGTTCCACCGCATTATTGCCGCTGTTTTTCAGGGTGACGGCACCGACAAAATCATTCGCGGTTTTGT
>JBDLSU010000944.1:0-2870 GCA_039799405.1 Pseudomonadota bacterium
GCTGGATTTGATCCCGGAATTGCAGTTTGTGATCGGGCCACAACCGGCCACGGTGGACTTGCCACCGACCGAAGCCCAAAACCGCTTTCAAACCGTGTTTGGGCAGTTTTTAAGCGTGTGCGCCACCGAAGAACATCCGCTGATTGTGTTTCTGGACGATTGGCAGTGGATGGATGTGGCCAGTATGCGCCTGATTTCCGATCTGTTAATTACCTCCAGCTTGCGCAATTTTTTGTTGATCGGGGCGTATCGTGATAATGAAGTCGGGCCAAGCGACCCATTGCTGCTGGCACTTGACGCGCTGCGCCAGGAAAACATTATCATCAACCAGATTGTGCTGGGGCCGCTGGGGCTGGAAGACGTGACACGCCTGCTGACCGATACCCTGCATACCAGTGCCGAACAGGTTTTGCCGCTATCGCAACTGGTGTATGAAAAAACCGCTGGCAATCCTTTCTTTACGACCCAGTTTTTAAACCGTCTGGCCGATGAACGCCTGCTCGGCTTCAATTTTGAAACCCGCCACTGGGAGTGGGATCTGGCCCGGATTGAACAGCAGGGCTTCAGCCAGAATGTGATCGATTTGATGATCGCCAAATTGCGCCGTCTGCCGGTCGATTGTCTGGATGCGGTCAAACTGCTGGCCTGCCTGGGCAACGGTGCCGAAGTGTCCACCCTGGCCAAGGTGTGCGACCAGACCGTGGCCGTGACTGAAGCGGATTTATGGCCTGCCGTCAAGAGTGGTTTGCTGGTGCAGCACCATTCCAGTTATCAACTGGCGCATGACCGGGTGCAAGAGGCGGCTTATTCGCTGACCGAGCCGGAACTGCGGCCGCAGGTGCATTTGAATATCGGCCGCCTGTTGGTGGCGCACCTGAGCGAGCAGGAGATTGAAGAGGATGTGTTCAATCTGGTCAGCCAGTTTAATGTCGGGTTGGCCCTGATTGATAGCCCTGACGAACGCGCCAGTGTGGCCCGTTTCAATTATCTGGCCGGAAAAAAAGCCAAGGATGCGGTGGCCTATGCCGCTGCCAAAACCTATTTCCGGGTGGCGGTGCAATTGCAGCCGCCAGACGCCTGGGAGCGGGATTACGCAGCCACTTTCCAGTTGCATCTGTTGCTGTCGGAATGTGAATATCTGACCGGTCATTTTGTCCAGGCTGAAGAACTATTTGAACTGATACGCGAGCGTGCGCAAACCGATCTGGATCGCGCCAAGATCGCCATGTTATGCAGCGATTTGTATCAGTTGTCGGGCAAATTTGAAGCCGCAGTGGATGTGGGGCTGGAGGCTTTGCAATTATTTGGTGTGGCCTTTCCCGAGTCGGATGAAGAAATCTACGCGGCGTTTGAACAGGAGATGGCCGAGATCAGCATCAATTTGCAGGGGCGGCGGCCGTCCGAATTGATCCAGTTGCCCAACGTCAGTGAGCCTTCAGTGCAAATGGCGATAGCCATTTTTGCCGATCTTGCCTCACCCGTGCATCAGGTGCGACCACAGTTGTTCTTGTTGCTTACGGCGCGCACCATGAATTATATTTTGACGCATGGTAATGCCAACGGTGCCAGCATGGCTTACACCTGCTATGCGGTGATCCTGACCGCCGCTGGAAAAATTGACGAAGCTTTTGCTTTTTCCGAAATGGCACTGGCGGTGAGCAAAAAGTTTCACGATACCAAGCGTGCCGGGATCTTTGAATATTGTCATGGCGTGTTCATCCATTCCTGGAGCCGCTCCATGACGGATAACCTGGCCTTGCTGGAACATGCCTTCATTGCCTGCGTCGATGTCGGTAATTTTTTCTGGGCTGGCTATTGCACCTTTGCCATTCCCTGGTTTACTTTTGATAACGGTGCCAAGCTGGATGAAGTGCGCCGTGTCATCAAAAAATATCTCGATTTTGCCGAGCATACCCATAACAAGGTGGCCGCCACCATGGATGTGTTGCTGCTGCAGGCGGTGGCCTGTTTGCAGGGTAATACATTGGGTCAGTGCAGCTTTGATGATGAAAAAATTCATGAAGCCGATTTGCTGGCGGTGTTTGACAATGCCGGCTATGTCAGCGGCACCTGTACCTGGCATATTCTGAAGCAGATTGTGGCCGTTGTGATGGGGCAAACCACGCTCGGGCTGGACGCGGCCAGGCAGGCTGCGCAATACCTTGATTCAGTCCGCGCCACCATGCTGGAAAATTCGCATGTGTATTTTCACGCACTGAGTGCCAGTGCGCTGTACCCGGAAGCCGATGCCAGCACGCGTGCCCGCTTGCGCGCGGTGGTGCTCGATGCCGAACAAAAACTGCGCATCTGGGCGCAAAACTGCCCGGAAAATTTCGCCAACCGGCACTATCTTGTTCAGGCCGAACTGGCGCGGATCGACCAGCAGGAACTGGCCGCGATTGATCATTATGATGCCGCGATTCGTTCCGCCCATGAAAACGGCTTTGTGCAAAATGAAGCACTGGCCAATGAGCGGGCGGCGCAGTTTTTCTTTGCCCGTGGCTCCGAAAAAATCGCCCATACCTATCTGCGTGAAGCGCGCTACGCCTATTTGCGCTGGGGCGCGCAAGGCAAGGTACAACAACTGGACCGGCGCTATCCCGGCTTGCATAGCCGTCGCAGCGATGGCGAGCGGCGCAACAGTGCCCAGGTTTCAACCCGGGCCGAACATCTGGATTTAATGAGTGTGATCAAGGCTTCGCAAGCGGTATCAGGCGATATTGTGCTGGATCACCTGATTGAAGCCTTGCTGCGGATTGTGCTGGAACACGCCGGGGCAGATCGTGGCCTGTTGTTCCTGACCCAGAACGGACAATTGCAGGTAGCGGCGCTGGCGCAGGCGGAAGACGACATCATTCAGGTGCATGTGC
>JBDLSU010000945.1:0-6467 GCA_039799405.1 Pseudomonadota bacterium
ATTGTTGCAGCAACGCCCGGACGTTTTCGCCGCCGCCCGCAATCTGGACGCCGCCAGCCTGGAAATTAGCGTCGCCAAAGCCAGACGCTACCCCAGCTTGACCCTGAATGGCTCCATCGGCCTGTTACGCCAAGGCAATAGCGGAGCCAGCGTGCAGACCTGGTCAATTGGCCCCCTGACCCTGGCTTACCCGCTGATCGATGGCGGCCAACGCAGCGCCAATGTCGCACTGGCCGAAGCCAATTATCGAGAAGCCGACAGCAGCTACCGCAGCAAGGTACGCATCGCCATCAAGGAAGTGGAAGAAGCATTGCTCAATTTACACGATGCGCAATTACGCCAGCAAGATGCCAATATCGTCTCGCAACGCTTTGCCAGCACCCTGGCCGCAACCCAGGCCAAACTCAGTCAGGGCATGGCCAGCAAAATGGAAATGGAAGAAGTACGACGCCAGGCCTTGAGCGCGCAAAGCACCCAGCTTACGCTACAACTGGAACGCAACCGGGCCTGGGTGGCCTTGTATCGCGCGCTGGGCGGCGGCTGGGCCGAAAGTAGCAACATGGCAGCACTGGCACAAACCACGGCAGAGCGCAGCAGCAGCGAACAAAGCGCAAACACCCGGCCCACCAGCGCGCAATAGCGCGCCATTGACTCGCCAGTTCATGCCCACGACATCGCAACCCCAACTTATTCGCCAATAAACTGCATTTAACGGAGCACGATTCCATGCTTTTCAAACTTTCCCCCAAGCTGCGCTGGAACGCAGCGGCCAGTCTCGCGCTACTGGGCACGCTGGCACTGATCAATCAAGCCTCACAAGCCGGTGACGCCAGTTCTGGCACGAAAAATGGCAGCAGCAGCAGCAGCAGCAGTGCCACCTCCGCTGCCAAGCCGGTGTTAAGCGTCACCACCGTGGTCGCGCGTAGCGGTATGCTGCCGCTCAAACTGCTGGCCCATGGCAATGTGGCGGCCTGGCAAGAAGCCAGCGTGGGCGCGGAAGTCGATGGTTTGCGCATTGCCGAATTACATGTCGGCATTGGCGACATGGTGCAGCGCGGTCAACTGCTGGCCAGCTTTGCCGATGACAAAGTCAAGGCCGAACTGGCCCAGGCCCAGGCCGCCTATAACGAAGCCAAAACCAATTTGCACGATGCCAGCGTCAACGCCACCCGCGCGCGCAATTTGCAAGATTCCGGCTCCCTCAGCAGCCAGCAAATCGAGCAATACCAGAACGCCGAACACAATGCCAAAGCACGGCTCGATTCTGCCAAAGCAGCACTCGATTTACAGCAATTGCGCCTGAAACATACCCGGGTTGTGGCACCGGACAGCGGCCAGATTTCGGCACGCATGGCGGCGGTCGGCGCAGTGGCGGGCAATGGCGTGGAATTATTTCGCATGATCCGGCAAAACCGGCTGGAATGGCGCGCCGAACTCACTGCCGGCGACATCGGACGCATACACAAGGGGCTGGATGTCAAGCTGACAGCGCCCTCCGGCAGCACCCTGCACGGCAAAGTGCGTCAGGTTGCGCCCACGCTGGACCCACAAACCCGCATCGGCCTGGTGTATGTCGATTTATTGACCGACAGGGCGACTGGCACCGCCGCGAACGGCTCTGCGAACGCCTCTGCCAACGCCTCTGCGAACGCCTTCAAGCCCGGCATGTATGTCAAGGGCGAATTCAATCTGGGCCAGTCCAATGCCATGATGTTGCCGCAGGCCGCGCTGGTGGTGCGTGATGGTTTTACCTATGGCTTTCGTCTGAATCAGGATAACCGGGTCAGCCAGATCAAACTGCAAACCGGACGCCGTATTGCAATCGATGGCATGGAACAGGTGGAAGTGCTGGATGGCTTGAAGCCGGGCATGGTGCTGGTAGCCAGCGGGGCCGGTTTTTTGAATGATGGCGATCTGGTCAAAGTGGTGAACACGGCCAAAGTGTCCAACCCGCCCCCGGCGCAAAAGGTCAGCCCATGAATTTTTCCTCTCTCTCGATCAAACACCCGATCCCGGCGATCATGTTGTTTGCCCTGCTGACACTGGCAGGCATGCTGTCGTTTCGCTCGACCGTGGTGCAGGATTTTCCTGATATTGAATTGCCGCTCGTCATCGTCAACGCGTCTCTGCCCGGCGCTGCACCAGCGCAACTGGAAACCGAAGTGGCGCGCAAGCTGGAAGATGCGGTAGCGTCCTTGCAGGGCGTGAAAAATGTCTACACCAAGGTGCTCGATGGCAATGTCACCATAACGGTGGAATTTGTCCTGGAAAAAGTCATTTCCGATGCGGTAAATGATGTGCGCGACGCCGTGACCAGCGTGCGCGCCGACCTGCCGGCCGAAATGCGCGACCCCAGCGTCAGCAAGGTGCCCACTGCCGGGCGGGTAATTTTAACGTATGCGCTACAGTCGCAAAGCCACATCAAAAATGAGGCAAAAAGCGATGCTGGCAGCACCGATATGGCCGACCTGAGCTGGTTTGTCGATAATACCGTCGCCAAGCGCTTGCGTAACGTGCCGGGCGTGGGTGCCGTCAAACGTAGCGGCGGGGTGGATCGCGAAATCCGGGTCGAACTGGATCACGAAAAAATGGCGGCCTTAAATGTGTCGGCACTGGAAGTGTCGCAACGGTTGCGCCTGGTGCAGCAAGATGCGCCAGGTGGACGCGGCGATGTCAGCGGGGCCGAGCAAGCGGTGCGCACCATTGCCACCGTGCAAAGCGCGGCCGAACTGGCGCAACTCGATATTCCGCTGCCCGATGGTCGCCATTTGCGGCTGGATCAGGTAGCGCGCGTCAGCGATACCATCAGCGAACCACGTGCCGTCTCCACCCTGAATGGCAAGCCCATCGTTGGCTTTGAAGTATTCCGTACCAAAGGGGCCAGTGAAGTCGATGTGGCGCAAGGCACGCGCGCTGCGATTGCCGAACTGGAACAGGCGCATCCTAACCTGAAATTCACGCTCGCCATCGACAATGCCCAGCCGATTGAAGAAAATTTTCAGGGTTCGATGGAATTATTGTACGAAGGTGCGCTGTTGGCGGTGCTGGTGGTCTGGTGGTTTTTGCGCGACTGGCGCGCCACCCTGGTCGCTGCTGCGGCCCTGCCCTTGTCGGTGATTCCAACCTTTCTGGGCCTGAAGTATCTGGGCTATAGTCTCAATACCGTGACCCTGTTATCGCTGGCGCTGGTGGTAGGGGTGCTGGTGGATGATGCGATTGTTGAAATCGAAAATATTGCGCGTCACCTGAAAATGGGTAAAACCCCGTTTCAGGCTGCGATGGAAGCGGCTGATGAAATCGGTATGGCGGTGATTGCCACCACGTTTGCACTGGTCGCGGTATTTTTGCCAACCGCGTTTATGGGCGGCATTCCCGGCCTGTTCTTCAAACAATTTGGCTGGACAGCGGTGATTGCGATTCTGGCGTCCTTGCTGGTGGCGCGCTTGCTGACGCCAATGATGTCGGCCTATTTGTTAAAAGCGGTCGGCGCGCATGCGGCACCCATTGCAGAAACTGGCACGGCAGAAACCGTTGCGGCCGCAGGCAAGCCGATTCACTATGAAAGCGATGGCTGGATCATGCGCGGCTATCTGCGCAGCATGCAATGGTGCTTGCGCTATCGCCTGGTCACCACGCTGGCGGCGGCGGTATTTTTTGTCGGCTCCATCGCCCTGGCTGGCTGGTTGCCGACCGGCTTTGTCCCCTCGGCCGACCGCGGCCAAACCCAGGTTACGCTGGAACTGGCCCCCGGCAGCACCCTGCTTGAAACCCGTGCCAGCGCCGAACAGGCACGGCTGGCGATTATGTCCTTGCCGCATATTGTCAGCGTCTACAGTTCCATCGGTGGCGGTTCCAGTGGCGATGCCTTTGCCCCCGGCGCAGCGGCCGAAGCGCGGCGCGCAGTACTGAGCATTACCACCAGCCACCGCAATGAGCGCACACAATCGCTGGCCGATATCGACAATGCGATTCGCAAAAAAATGGCCGACATTCCCGGTGCCAAGTTTAGCGTTGGCCCACCCGATTCCGGCGTCAAAATGCAACTGGTGTTAAAGAGTGAAGACCCGGAGATGCTGACCAAGGTGGCCCGCGAGGTCGAGCGTGAATTGCGCACCCTCAAGGGTGTCGGCAATGTCAGTTCTGGCGCGTCGCTGGTACGGCCGGAAATTATTGTGCGCCCGGATATGGCGCGCGCCGCCGAACTGGGCGTCACCGCCGCCAGCATCGGCGAAACCGTGCGCGTCGCCACGGCCGGGGACTATGACACCGCACTATCGAAGCTGAATCTGGCGCAGCGCCAGGTGCCGATCCGGGTCAAACTGGGCGACCATGTGCGCGCCGATCTGGATGCCATCGGCCAATTGCGCGTACCCGGCAAAAACGGCCCGGTATTATTGCGCAGCGTGGCCGCCATCAGCATGGAATCCGGCCCGGCCCAGATCGACCGCCTCAACCGTAGCCGCAATGTAGTACTGGATGTGGAACTGGGCAATCGCCAACTGGGTGAAGTCAATGCCGAAGCGCGCCAGTTGCCCACCATGAAAAACCTGCCGCCCTCGGTCACGATTGCCGAACTGGGTGACGCCCAGGAAATGCAAGCCCTGTTCGCCAGCTTTGGCATTGCCATGCTGATCGGCGTATTGTGTATTTATTGCGTGCTGGTACTGCTGTTCCACGACTTTTTGCAACCCGTCACCATTCTGGCAGCGCTGCCGCTCAGTATTGGCGGTGCCTTCGTGGCGCTACTGGTCACCGGCCGCCCGTTGTCGATGCCATCGATGATTGGCTTGATCATGTTAATGGGCATCGTCACCAAAAACTCGATTTTGCTGGTCGATTATGCGATTTTGGCGCGGCGCGACGGCATGCCACGCTTCGCCGCCCTGGTCGATGCCTGCCACAAACGCAGCCGCCCGATTGTGATGACCACCATCGCCATGGGCGCGGGCATGATGCCGCTGGCGCTGGGCTGGGGCGCTGACCCCAGCTTCCGCTCACCGATGGCAATTGCGGTGATTGGGGGCTTGATTACCTCCACCCTGCTCAGTTTGCTGGTGGTGCCTGCGGTGTTCACGTATGTCGATGATTTTGAACATTTGATGCAGCGCCTGGGCAAGCGGCTGCGGGGCAAATAAATTTGGCGGGTGCCCGGCCCGACCCAGTTGGCCCACCTGAAAATCCGGGCAAGCATCGATCAGGCCCACATGGCGCGCGGCAAAATCAATGTTGCTGGCGCGCCGCCGTATCGGCTAGCTGCGCAAATTTTTGATGGCCTGACGAATCTGCTGACCAGCCTGATCCAGCAAATCCTTGGGTGCTTGCGCCAGCACTTGCTGCAATTGCTCACTGGCCTGATTCATAATTTGTGTTGCTGCCTCGCCCTGGGCCTGATTCAAATCCTGCAAATTGCCTTGCAGATTATCAATGGCGTCGTTCAGGCTGGCGATTTGGGCTGCATCACTGGTTTGCGCCCGCTGCAATATCAGGGCATTGATGGCACGGGTAAGATCGCCCCGGCCTTGATTGTCATCACTCATTTGTTGACTCCATTAAGAGGCTTGGGGTTTTGGGCCGATGACAGGTTACCGCCATTGCGTAAAACTGCAAAAGTTTTCCGGACCGCATCGGCATCGGCTTTCAGCTCGGCACTATAGCGCGCCAATGCCGCCAGATTGGACGATTGGCCCGGCGTTTGCGCCGCGTCAACCGTCATGCGCCAGGCCTTGCCCAGCTTGTCCAGCAATACCAGATAATTGGCTACCGCCACCCGGTAGGAACTGATGCGATCAAGGTCAGCGCTATTGGCTTCCCGGCTCAAGCGCTGGCTGGACGCTTCAATCAGATCATTAAACAACACCGGCGCACTGGTATGCAGTGCTTGTATCAGGGCATCAATTTTGGGTGCCCCGGCCAGAATAATTTGCCTGGCTTCGGCAGCGTTTGACTGTTGCGCCAGCGATTTCAACAAGGGCGACAAGGCGACAATGGCCGCATCGAGCGTCCCTGCTGCTGCCAGGCCGCTCGGGCTCAAGCCCTCAATACTATGCCCGATCACCTTGATTTGCCCGACTGCGTTATCAATATTGCTGCCATTGGCCAGCGTGGTCAGCAAATTGGCATAAGCTTCAATCGCGGCCAGACTGGCACGCATTGATGCCGTGAAGGGCGGATCATCCAGGGTAGAAAAATACACCGCATCACTGTTGCAAAAACCATTAATGAAACCCTGTTTGCCGTCAGCCGCCAGTTGCCAGGCAAACTGCGCGGGCGGGCAACGCTCCACCCCGCTATGACTTTTGCCCTGGGCGCGCCGCATTGCAATGGCCTGGCCCTGGTTACGTTCGGCCAGTGCCAGATCATCCAGCAGTGGCTGACTGACCGTGTTCACACTATTAAAGGCCTGGGAAAAATAGTGAATCTGAGTTCCCGGCAAGCTCTGGCAAGCCGACAGCGCCAGCGTTGCCGTC
>JBDLSU010000946.1:0-2822 GCA_039799405.1 Pseudomonadota bacterium
TGGAATTCGTTGTGCTTGAAAGCCGGTTTTTGCAGCATTTCGGCCAGCAAATCCATGCTGGCGGCCAGATTGTTACGGGTGGTGGTGATGCTGGCGGTGACGGCTTCGGCAGAACCGTTGATGGTGACCTGGGCTTTGAGCTTGTCAAACGCATCCTTCATTTCTTCGCGCGACAGGCGCATGCTGCCATGATCAAGCAGTCCGGCGGCAAAGGTGCCAATTTGCGCCTTGCCTGCCAGCGTTTCTGCGCTACCCAGCCGTAGTTGCAGGGTGACGCTGACGGTGCCGCCCTTGGTTTTTTTTGGCAGTAGTGCTGCTTTCAAGCCGCCGGGCAGGGTGAAGCGCTGGGTGCGTTGCTCGATATTGGCGGGTGAGGTGTTGAATACTTCGCCCTGTGCCACCAGTGCGTGGCCTTTGTAATCCTTGACCAGGGTTTTGATATCGGGGGCGGACGGAATTTCGGCTCGGTCCGGGCTGTCGGTCGGCACGAAGCGACCAATGGTGCGGTTGGACGGCTTGAAGTACTTGACTGCCGCCGCCTGCACATCGGCCAGGGAGACGGTTTCGAGTTGATCGCGCTGGATAAAGAACAAGCGCCAGTCACCGGCTGCCATGGATTCGGTCAGGGCAATCGCCAGACCTGCGGTGTCGGCGGTAGCCAGTTCGATTTGCTTGCGATAGCTTTGTTTGGCGCGCGCCAGTTCGGTTTCGGTAATCGGTTCGTTCTTCAGGTTTTCAATCACCTTGAGCGCGGCCGCTTGTACGGCGTCCAGGTTGCCGTCTTTGGGTACGGTGAAATTGAAAATGCTATAGCCCGGCTCCAGCACCGAGCCACCGCCAAAACTGGTCTGGGTCGCCAATTTGCTTTCCACCAGTGCCTTATGCAGGCGGCCACTGGGTGCGTCGGTCAATATATCGCCGACCAGGCTGGTGGCAATATCGTCGGGGTGGCTGGTGGCGGGCAGGTGGTAGCCGATGCCCAGATACTGGGTGCCGCCACTGCGCCGCACCACCACACTGCGTTCGCCGTCCTGGGTTGGTTCAACTGTGTAGGTCGTGGGCAACACGCGCGAGGGGCGCGGGATGCGGCCAAACAGGTCGCTGATTTGTTTCAGTACTTTGGCTTCGTCAAAGCGCCCGGCCACCATCAGTAAGGCATTGTCGGGTTGGTAGAAGTTGTGATAAAAGGCGCGTAGCCGTGCGATATTGACTTTTTCGATATCGGAACGGGTGCCAATGGTGGCTTTGCCATAGTTGTGCCAGTCAAATGCCAGCGCCTGGATGCGTTGATTGGTGACGCGCACCGGATCGCTCTCGGCCCGTTCAAATTCATTGCGCACTACCGTCATTTCGCCTTTTTGGGTTTGCGGATTCCATAAATCGTTTTGATCAATCGCAGCGTTGACCATGCGATCGGCTTCCAGCTCCAGCAACTGGCGCAAATTGTTGTCGTTGGCCGGGAAGGTGGCGAAATAATTGGTGCGATCATACCAGGTGGTGCCATTGAATTGGGCACCTGCACCATTGAGGACTTCGACCGGGGTTTTGCTACCTTTTTTCAGGCCGAAATTCAGGCTGGGCTTGAACAACAGATGTTCCAGCAAGTGCGCCATGCCGGTTTCGCCATAATTTTCGTGGCGCGAGCCAACCATATACACAATATTGGTGGTGATGGTGGGTTTGCTGGCATCCGGAAACAGTAGTACGCGCAAGCCGTTATTGAGGCGGTATTCGGTAATGCCTTCGACGCTGGTGACTTTTTGTGCGGCGCTGCTGCTGATGGCGGCAATGGGGCGCGCTGGTGCTGGCGCGGCGGCGGCGCTGTTTTTGCGGTTGTTACGGTTATTGGCTTTGCCACGGTTGGCTTTGGCCGTGCTGGCGAGGGTGTTGCGGGCATGATGTGCTACCGCTTTATGTGGGCGGGCGGGCTTGGCCCAGGCAAGATCGACAACGCCGAGCGACAAAATGCCCGCGCTTACCATAAGGGAGATTAGCAATTTCATGCAAATCCTTTAAAAAATCGGGTGGATCAGGATGATAAATGCTTTTTGCGCTGGCACTGCCAAATAAGCAGTGCCTGATCTGCGACAAAACAGCATTTTTATGATTTATTGCTTGGCTGTTGCCAATTCGGCACGCATTGCATTAATCACTTGCTGATAATCGGGTTGACCAAAAATGGCCGAACCGGCGACGAAGGTATCGGCCCCGGCGGCGGCCACGGCGGCGATATTGTCAACTTTGATGCCGCCATCCACTTCCAGCATGATGTCGCGCCCGCTTTCATTGATCAATTGGCGCACTGCTGCAATTTTCTTCAGGGTTTGTGGAATGAAGGACTGTCCGCCAAAGCCGGGATTGACCGACATCAATAAAATAATGTCGAGCTTGTCCATGACGTGTTCCAGATAGTGCAAGGGGGTGGCCGGATTGAATACCAGCCCGGCCTTGCAGCCATTGTCACGGATTAATTGCAGGCTGCGGTCGATATGCTCGGATGCTTCGGGGTGGAAGGTGATGATATTGGCACCGGCCTTGGCAAAATCGGGGATGATGCGGTCAACCGGTTTGACCATCAGGTGGACATCAATGGGTGCGGTGACGTGGGGGCGTATGGCCTGGCAAACCAGTGGGCCGATGGTCAGATTCGGGACATAGTGGTTGTCCATCACGTCAAAATGGATGATGTCGGCACCCGCCTGAATCACGTTTTTGACTTCTTCGCCCAGACGGGCAAAATCGGCGGAAAGAATGCTGGGAGCGATACGGAAAGTGGTCATGGTCGGCTTTGGGTCGCAAATAGGGCGGTAGTGGGATAGGAC
>JBDLSU010000947.1:0-7780 GCA_039799405.1 Pseudomonadota bacterium
GGAATACCAGGCAAGGAAGGATCAGCCGCAGCGCGCACCGCATAGCCCGGATTGGCCAGCGGGTCGCTGAAGTAAGCGCCTTCGTTGGGGAGCAAGGTGTCTGACTTTTTGATGGCCCAATAGTCGAGCGATGCCTTGAAATCACGATTGGGTTCGATCACGATACCGAAGGAAACCTGATCCGAGGTTTCCGGTTTCAGATTGGCGGTGCCACCCTTGATCAGATCCGGTTGAATCCCGCAATAATCCGGATTTTTGGTGTTGTCGATATTACCGACCTTGATACAGCCAAGCGGATCGTTATAGATACCACTGGTTTGCCCGGTGCGCGCTGGTTCATGCAAATCGGTCAGGGTCGGCGCGCGGAAGCCGCTGCTATAGGAGCCACGCAACACCATTTCCTTGAGCGGATTCCAGCGCACGCCAACTTTCGGATTGGTGGTGGAGCCAACGTCATCATAGCTGTCGTAACGCAGTGCCAACTGGGCTTCCAGGGTCTTGCTGAAAGGCAGATTCAATTCTGCATAGCCTGCTTTTACGGTGCGCTTGCCACCATACGCCACGGCCGTGCCATCACCACGAATTTCACCCGCCGCCAGCAAGCTTGACGGTGTAAATTGCAGTTTTTCACGTCGCCATTCTGCCCCCAGCGCCAAACCGGCTTTGCCGCCGCCCAGTTCAAACATTTCGCGCGACAGTTTGAAATCAAACGAATCCGTGGTGGCGCTGGACTGACGCGCCGCATCGCTGATCTTGGCGGCGGCCAGCAAGGTGGCACCATCGCTGCCGGAAGGCCCGAACGGATTAATTTTACCGGTCAGGAAGGCCGAATTAAAAGCCGAAGTACGCACATAGCCATCGATATAGTTGTCATCGACTTTGCTGGTGCTGTGGTTGTAGCCGGTATCATAATCCCAACCCGAGAAGTTCCCCTTGGCCCCCAGCACGATGCGCTGCGCAATTGCATCGACCTGATTGGTGCGTGGCCCGGCTTCCGACAAGCGGTAGCCCACCCGCAATGGAGTTTTGTTGGTGGTGATCAGATCGTTCGGGTAATACACACCCGAGACCGGGTAGTTGAGATTGGTCACCGTCAGCGGGCTGATGCGGTAAGTGGTTTGGGTATCGCTGTACAACACTTCGGCCGACAAGGTATGGTCAGCATTGATGGCAAACTGGCCGCGTGCCAAAAACGAAGCGCGTTTCGATTCCGGATAGATTTCGGTATCGTGCAAATAATCGTAGAAGCAAGCCTTATCGCCGACAAAGCTATTGGGCGAATAAATGGTGGCGGGCGGATTACATTTGGGTGCGCTCGGGTTCAGGCGTGGCCCGGTGGCACCTCCACTGGCAGTAGTACGGCGCACATTGGCCGGAAAGGTGTTGGAACTGCCCACGTCCAGATTGATATCTTCCTGGAAGGCCGAACCGATCCAGTCACGCTGGGTCGAGCGCAAGCTGCCGACATTCTGAAAATTCGCCACGCCCATCAGGTTATAGCCATCGGTGGTCAGCTTGCCAAAACCACCAGCCAGCGTCACGATTTTTTTATCCGCACCGCCGTGCTGGGTGTCGCCGTAATACACCGAGGCTTCACCGCCCTGATAATCGGGCCGGGTAATAAAGTTGATCACGCCGCCGATTGCATCCGCACCGTAAATTGCCGAAGCGCCGTCTTTCAACACTTCCACCCGTGCAATTGCACCCGCCGGAATCGAATTCAAATCCACGCCCGAAGCAGAGCCAGGCGAGGCAAAATTGGCCAGGCGACGGCCATTGAGCAAAATCAGGGTAGACGACACGCCAATACCACGCAAATTGGCACCGTTAAAACCGCGCTGGGTGCCGCCGTTGTCGCTGAAGCTGGCACCATCGGTCAGGGCGGCGGCGCTGGCGGAAATTTTGGTCAGCAGTTCTGCTGCCGTGGTGGCACCGGCTTTTTCGATATCTTCGCGCCGGATGGTTTGAATCGGCAAGGCGGTTTCCGAAGCCAGCCGCTTGATCGACGAACCAGTCACTTCCACTTTCTGGATGATGGTCGATTCATCCGGAGTCGGCGCAGTTTGCGCCCATGCTGGCACACTAAGGATGGCCATGCTGGCCAGTGCTCGTGCGACTGAAACGGCCACGGGATGGGGGGTGAATCGAACCTGCTGCCGGAATGGGTGGGTCATGTCTGTTTCCTCCTGTTGTCAATGGATAATCTGGCTGTTTTACTTTTTTTGCGTGTGCGAAGCCGCGACGCGCAAGGTGCGTCAATGTCACTTCAATTCATGGGGGTTTTAGCGGGCGCTTTCAGCGATGCTGATTTGGTCGCACCCTATTCATTTTTTCTTTGCTCTGGCACCGCCGCCCTCCCGGTGTTTGGGTAAAACATCGGCATCGAGCAAGTAAGCAGACAAAGCTTCGGTCAGCTTGATCGCTTTTTCGACATTCTTTTTGTTCGACACCATCAGGGCGCTGACCAGGGCTTCGATCACGGTGATGGCGGCGCTGGAACTGCTGGGTAAAACCGGGTGGGTGCTGGGTGCAAGCAAGAGAAAATCGCTCAAGCTGGCCAGCGGTGATGCGGCAGAATCGGTAATCGAGACGATGCAGGTCTGGTGGTCGCGCGCAAAGTGGCCGAGCTTGATGGCGTCATTGGCGTAGCGCGGGAAGGAAATCAAAATCAACACATCTTTGTCCCCCACCTGGGCCAAATGCCCGGCCGCCACTTCGGTGCCGCCATAGGCCACCACTTCTACCACATGGTTACAAAACGGTTGCAAATGCAGGGTCAGCATGCCTGCCAAATGCGCCGACAGGCCAAAACCCATTACATACACGGTGCGCGCCTTGACGATGCAACTCACCACCTGATTGAGCAGATCATCATTCAATTCCTGCCGCGCGGCTTCGATATTGGCACGGGTATATTCAAAACTGGCTTGCGCCGGGCTGGTGGCCTGGCTGCGCTGCTCAATGGTATGGCGCAGCTTTTCCACTGGCTGAAACACGGTTTGCAGGGTTTCCGCCACTTCATTGCGCATGGCCGAATAATTGGAAAAACCCAGGTCCCGCGCAAAGCGGCTGATGGTGGCGGTAGAAACCTGACAAGACTCGGCCAGATCTTCAATCCCCAGCGCAGTAACCCGCACCTGATGGCGCAGCAAATAATTGGCAATCGCCTGATACGAGGCCGAACCACCATTCAAGACCTGCAATAAAGATTGCCCGAGCTGGGAGCGGGCAAACGCCTGTTCCGGGCTGGCAATATCGACCACCATGGTGGGCGCTGGAGCGGTTTTGGCCATAACGTGGTTTTCGCTAAAGTTAAGTGACAGGTTGATTTGAAAACGTATTTCTTACTGGTGCCACTGCATTCATGCAAAAAAATTTTCATTTGCAGTGTTGATGTACGTAACTTTACTCGCGTTCAAAAATATTTTCAAGAACATTTGAAAATTTTTTTACATAAGTATAGAATGTGAAAAAAAAGCGTCACTTGCAACACCAACCCGATATCGCCCGCCCCGATATCACCCGAACCGACATCAAGCAACCCATAACAAAGGAGAACACCCATGAACCACCACACCAAGCCAATGCGCAAACTCTTGAACGCCGTGTTAATTGGCGCGGCACTGCTGGCAAGCCATGCTGGTAGCAACGCCAAAGAAATCACCGAACTGCGCTGGGGCACCGACCCGGGAGCGGCACCGTTTGAGTTTAAGGACAAGCAAGGCAAGTTGACCGGCTTTGATATTGATCTGGGCAATGCCATTTGCGCCCACGTTAAATTGAAATGCACCTGGGTAGAAAATGATTTTGATGGCCTGATCCCGGCGCTGAAGGCCAAGAAATTCGACATTATCAATGCCTCGATGTCGATGACCGACAAACGGCTGAAAGAAATCAGCTTCAGCAACCGCGTCACCCGGGTGCCGTCGCGCCTGATCGCCAAAACCAGCAGCAAATTACTGCCCAGCGCCGATAGCCTGCGCGGAAAGCGGGTCGGGGTGCAACAAGGCTCGACCCATGAAACCTATGCCAAACAAAAATGGGCCAATGCGGGCGTCGAAATTGTGTCGTATTCGCGCAATGATCAAATCTATGCCGATTTGCAAGCCGGGCGGCTGGATGCCGGGCTGATGGATTCGGTGGAATCGAACCTGGGCTTTTTGAAAACCCCGAATGGCAAAGGCTTTGGCTATGCTGGCGATGCCATCAAGGATGACAAAGTGTTCGGTAATGGCACCGGTTTTGGCATGCGCAAGGACGATCTGGCATTACAAAAGCTGTTAAATACCGCGCTGGCCGATCTGAAAGCCAATGGCACTTACGGCAAGATCATGGCGAAATATTTCGAGATTGATGTGTCCGGTGAATAAATCACGGTTCCCCCTGTTTCACCCTTAAGCGAGCACACCCATGTTTCTATACGGCTACGGCCCCCAATTATTGCAAGGCTTGCTGGTCACCCTGGCGCTGTCACTGGCTTCATTGCTACTGGCATTTGTGCTGGGCCTGGTCAGCGCCAGCATGCGCCTGTCCAAATCGATCTGGCTGGCGCGCTGTTCCAGCCTGTACACCACCCTGATACGCGGGGTGCCGGACCTGGTAACCATGCTGATTTTATTTTACGGCGTGCAAATGCTGCTTAACCACGTTACCGAAAGCCTGGCCTGGTCGCAAATTACCATTGATCCCTTTGCCGCCGGGGTGCTGACGCTGGGCTTTATCTATGGCGCGTATTTTTCCGAAACCTTTCGCGGCGCGTTTTTGGCCTTGCCCAAGGGGCCGATTGAAGCCGCCCATGCCTTTGGCATGCGCCCTGGCAAGGTGTTTGTGCGCATCGTGTTTCCGCAGTTGATGCGCTTTGCCCTGCCCGGCATTGGCAATAACTGGCAAGTGTTAATGAAGAGCACGGCGCTGGTCTCGATTATTGGCCTGAACGACCTGGTACGGGTCGCCAATCAGGCTGGTAAAGCCAGCTACCAGTTCTTTTTCTTCATCGGCATTAGCGCCCTGATTTATCTGGCACTCACCACCTGTTCGATGTGGCTGTTACGCCGCATGGAGCGGCACTATTCAACCGGCATGAAGGTAGCACAATTATGATGGACTTGATCACCGAATATTGGCGCGCCTATCTGTACACCGATGGCTACCGCATGACCGGGCTGGCGCTGACGCTGTGGATGCTGGTGCTGAGTCTGGCGATTGGCTTTTGCCTGGCGGTGCCGCTGGCGGTAGCGCGCGTCAGCAAGCACCGCTGGATCAGCGGCCCGGTTGCCACCTATACCTGGATTTTTCGCGGTACGCCCCTGTATGTGCAATTGCTGTTCATCTATTCCGGCGTGTATAGCCTGGGCATTGTGAAAGACACTGAATTTTTGAACCTGTTTTTCAAGCAGGGCTTCAATTGTTCGATTCTGGCTTTTGTGCTTAATACCTGCGCCTACACCACCGAAATTATCGCCGGGGCGATCAGGGCCACCACGCCCGGCGAAATTGAAGCGGCGCGCGCTTATGGCATGTCGGAATGGTGCTTGTACCGGCGTATCATTCTGCCCGGCGCACTGCGGCGCGCCCTGCCCGCTCTCTCGAATGAAGTGATTTTTATGTTACATGGCACCTCGGTCGCGTTTGCCGCCACCGTTCCGGATTTAATTAAAGTCGCGCGTGACGCCAACGCCGAAACCTTTCGCTCGTTTGAAGCCTTTGGTCTGGCTGGCTTGTTGTATCTGGCCGTCACCTTCACCCTGGTCGCGCTGTTTCGCCGTGCTGAAAAGCACTGGCTGGCGCACCTGTCACCCATGAAAGCTTAATCATGCAAACACACACCTGGGCACTCGGCCCCGACAGCACTGGCTGCCAACGCCAATTAATCAGCCAGCATTTTGGCCCGGCCAAGTCCGGCAAAGTCTACATTCAAGCGTCTTTGCACGCCGATGAAATCCCAGGCATGCTGGTCGCGCAACACCTGCGCCAGCGTCTGCTGCAACTGGAGCGTGATCACCAGATCAACAGCGAAATTGTGCTGGTGGCGTGCGCCAACCCGGTTGGCTTGTCTCAAAGCCTGCAAGGCATGCCGCTCGGGCGTTTTGATCTGGCTACCGGCGTCAATTTCAACCGCGCCTATCGCAATCTGAGTGCGCAATTGATCGAGACGCTTGGTGAACAACTGGGTGCAGATGTCGCCGCCAACACCGCCCTGATCCGCCAGACCGCGCGCCAACTGCTACAGCAAAGCCCGGCTAAAAACGCGGTAGCCGATATGAAGAAGACGCTGCAACTGCTGGCGATTGATGCCGACATTGTGCTGGATTTGCATTGCGATTGCGAAGCCGTGATGCACCTGTACGCCAGCACCCCATTTGCAAAGCAAGCCGAATCACTGGCGCGCTGGCTGGGGGCGCAGGCGCTGCTGCTGGCAACCGAATCCGGCGACGATCCGTTTGACGAAAGCTGCGGTGGCCTGTGGTGGGATTTGCAAGCCCATTTTGGCGACAAGGTAGCGCTGGCCTGTTTTGCCACCACGGTGGAATTGCGCGGCCAGACTGAAGTTAACGACAGCCTGGCGGCACAGGATGCCAATGCGATTTTGCAATTCCTGGCCGAACAAGGGCATTTGCAACTACCGCCCCAACCCCAGCCTGCAGCGTTGTGCGTTGGCACGCCGCTGCAAGGGGTGGAAGCGCTGCATGCGCCCTGCGCCGGGATTGCAGTTTTCCACCGCGCCCCCGGCGACCAGATCGAAGTGGGGGATTTGATTGTGGAACTGGTCGATCCACAAAACGGCGAACGCACCCAGGTACGCGCCAGTGTCGCCGGAAAAATGTTCGCCCGTACCAACTGGCGGCATGTCTTGCGCGGCTGGGATCTGGCAAAAATTGCCGGGCCAACCGCATTTCGCACCGGCAATCTGCTCTCGATGTAATCGCCCCATCACCCATAACAAGAACGAAAACAATAAGGAAAGAAGCATCATGGAAAAACTGGTCGTCTCGGATTTACACAAGCGCTACGGCAGCCACGAAGTCTTGCGCGGGGTATCAGTTGCCGCCAAAGCTGGCGATGTGATCAGCATCATCGGCTCGTCCGGTTCCGGCAAGAGCACGTTTTTACGCTGCATCAACATGCTGGAACAACCGTCCGCTGGCAGCATCGCCCTCAACGGCGAAGCGCTGCGCTTTAAACTTGATGCCAGCGGTCAACTGGCCGCCGCCGACGCCGCCCAGTTGCAACGCTTTCGCTCGCGCATTGCCATGGTGTTCCAGCATTTCAATCTGTGGGCGCACATGACGGTGTTGCAAAACGTGATAGAAGCGCCGATACAGGTACTGGGCCAGCCACGCGCCGAAGTACTGGAGCGCGCCGAAATGTATCTGAACAAGGTTGGCGTGTACCACCGCAAAGACTACCACCCCTCGCAACTTTCGGGCGGCGAGCAACAGCGGGTCGCCATCGCGCGGGCGCTGGCGGTGGAGCCGGAAGTGATGTTGTTTGACGAACCAACGTCTGCACTCGACCCGGAACTGGTGGGTGAAGTGTTAAAAGTCATGCAAAAACTGGCAGAAGAAGGCCGCACCATGCTGATTGTGACGCATGAAATGGGCTTTGCGCGCGAGGTGTCGAACCATCTGGTGTTTTTGCACAAGGGGCAGATTGAAGAACAAGGCGTACCCAGGGAGATGTTGGCGGCACCGAAAAGCGAGCGGTTGCAGCAGTTTTTGTCGGGAACCCTGAAGTAAGACAAATGAGTAAGCCAAATAATCAGGCCAAATCACGAATCAAG
>JBDLSU010000948.1:0-5677 GCA_039799405.1 Pseudomonadota bacterium
TGCTCTTCCGATCTCAAAATGCCAATAATGTTGATACCGCCCGCAACCATAAAAAATGGCCCCGGATACCACACCCAGCGCACCAGTGCAAAAATCAGTAACAATACCGAGGCACTCGCCAAAAAATGCCAGCCTGCTGCCTGGAAACGATTCAAGCGATTCATGCGACTCATCTGGTTCATGGTTTTCCCTCCCTGATTCAATCAAAATTAATCAATAGCACGCTACACTATCACTATTTTCCAGCATTTCAGGCCAAATCAGCCCCAACCCAAAGAGATTACCTTGCTCACTTTCTATAACGAACAACACACCCTGCACAAAGGTGGGATCGAACTGGCGCGCGACAAAGTGCTGCCCTGGTTTGAAAGGCCTGAGCGCGCCGAGTTTGTATTGGCTGAATTGCAACGCCGCAATCTGGGGCCAATTCTTAATCCGCAACGGGTAGCGCTGGGGTCGCTGGAGCGCATCCACAGCGTGCGCTACCTCGATTTTTTGCGCCATGCCTGGCAAGAATGGCTGGCCCTCGACCCGGCTAATGCGGGCAAAGACGCACTGCCCTCGGTCTGGCCGATTCGCACCCTGCGAGATGATATCGAACCCATCAATTTCAATGCCAAACTCGGGCTTTTTTCGATGGACAACTGCTCCCCGCTGAGCAGCGGCACCTGGCTCGCCGCCAAGGCCGGGGCCGATTGCGCCATCAATGCGGCCCATGCCCTGCAAGGCGAAGAGCGCGGCAGTTTTGCCCTGACCCGACCGCCCGGTCACCATGCCGGACTGGACTTTTCAGGTGGCTTTTGCTTTCTGAACAATGCCGCACTGGCAGCCCAGCATTTGCTCGATAACGGTTGCAAACGGGTGGCGATTCTGGATATTGACTTCCATCATGGCAATGGCACGCAGAGCATTTTTTATGAGCGGGCCGATGTGCTGACCCTGTCCATCCATGGCGACCCGCGTACCGAATTTCCGTTTTACCTCGGTTTTGCCGATGAAACCGGCAGTGCTGCCGGGCTGGGCAGCAATTTGAATATTCCCCTGCCCGCCGGCAGCGCCACCAGCACCTGGTTTGCCGCACTGGAAACGGCCTGCCTGCGCATCCAGACCAGCCGGATTGAAGCACTGGTGGTGGCCCTGGGCGTGAACAGCTTTATCGGCGACCCGGTGGCAGGCTTCCAGTTGCAAAGTGCCGATTTTTTACGGGTGGGTGAACGCATTGGGGTATTGGGATTACCAACCGCCTTCATGTTTGAAGGTGGCTATGCACTCAACGAAATTGGTGTGAATGTGGTGAATGTGCTGGAAGGATTTGAAACTTCCCTATGAAACCCGGGGCAGGCACAGCCCCCGCCCCGACACCAACACCAGACCCGGCATTACCTTGATCACGAACCAGCCAGGCAGCTCTTGATGATTTGCCGCAGAGCATGGCAATAAGCTGATCAGTTTTTCTACGGCAATATTTATCTTTCTGCGACCCTTGATTTGGCACAAAATTACCCTAAACTAAGAATTGCCCATCGGCAAATTTAGCCTGACGCACAACGACTACTGATCCATTACGATCAAGGGGAAAACCATGTTACAGACCAATAATGAAGAGTGGGAACGTCGCGAAACATCAGAAGAGCTCTCGGTCGTCATTCGTCTGGCCCAGGAAATGGCACAACGGCTCGCCAGCAAAACTCATGGTGGCTTGCACAGCGAAGTTGCCTCGCTGGGTTCACTATTGCATGAAGCGCGCCAAAAAGTGGAATTTATTGGCGCGCATCTGGGTTAATCTCTCCCGGCTATTCCAGCAAGGAAGCCGGTTCGTCCAGCAACTTGATATCACGCACCGAACACGGATGGCACAGGGTACTGGCCTGATAGGCGTGGATAAAGTCGTCCAGACTACCGGTTTGTTTGAGCTCAACATCTTCCTGATCCGATAGCGAGGTACTGGCCAGGTCAAGGTAATACGCCTGTTGCCGGGCGCTCAAGGGGCGCGCCTTGAAATTGTCGGCATGCAACTGGCTTTGATGTAACCCAAAGCGCGGGAAGGACTGGCCGAACTGCGCCAGATCGGCCAACACCCGGCTCGATGGCGTGAGTGAATAATCGCGCAATTTGGCGCGCTGTGCTGCCAGCGCCGCCATATGCACGTTGCCGCCACGCTGGACATCCAGCAACTGCGCAACCGGCGTCATCAAATCCAGTAATTGCTCGCCCCATTGTGGCAAACCAATCGCACTCCCCTGGTGCTGCAATTGCAAGCCGGGGCGGCGTCCGTCCTTCACCACCAGCGCAAAATTGGCCTGATTTTCGCGGCTTTCGGCGTCGGTATTCAATGCACTTTCATCCAGCGCACAGAACAGCAGGAAAGCGTCCAGAAAGCGCGCCGTTTCCAGACTGATGCCCAATGGATGATAAGGATCGACATCCATGCAGCGCACTTCAATATACTGCACCCCACGGCGGCACAGCGCCTGAATCGGCCGCTCGCCCGTGCGGATCACGCGCTTGGGACGGATGGTGGAATAATATTCGTTTTCGATTTGCAGCACATTGGTGCTCAGTTGCACCCATTCGCCATCGCGCTTGGTACCCAGTTCGGCATACCGTGCATACGGCTGGCGCACGGCAGCGGCCAGGGTTTCGACATAGTTTTCCAGACTGTTTTCCTGCGGCGTCAAGCCAGCCTGGGCATCGTTCTGATAACCCAGATCGCTCATGCGCAAGCTGGTGGCATAGGGCAGGTACAGGGTATCTTCTGACAGGGTTTCCAGATGATGCTGGCGACCACGCAAAAAGCTGCGCGCCAGTGCGGGCGAAGCGCCAAACAAAAACATCAGCAACCAGCTATAGCGGCGGAAATTGCGAATCATTGCAATATAGCTTTCCGATTGCGATTTGATCGGCAGGTCGCAACAGCCTTCTTCTTTTTGCAACAGCTTCCACAAATCTTCCGACACCGAAAAATTGTAGTGAATACCCGCAATACATTGCATCGCTTTGCCATAGCGTAAAGCCAGACCACGGCGGTACACATGCTTCAACATGCCAATATTCGATTTGCCATACCAGGCAATCGCAATCTTGTCTTCTTCCGGCAGCGGCAGCGGCATCGACTGGCTCCACAGCATTTCACCCGGCAAATGCTGGTAGGCAAAGCGGTGGCTCTCATCCAGCTTTTCCAGTGCCAGCCCGATATCATGCTCGGCCGGGGTAATGAATTCGACCAGGGTTTCAGCGTAATCGGTCGTGATATGCGGGTGCGTCAGTGCCGAACCCCAGGCCAGCGGATGCGGCGTTTGCGCCAGTGTGGGTTGTTGTTGGTGCATGCCAAAGCGCAATGTTTCGCGTTCGATACCGCGCAAACCCTGAGCCAGCAAAGCTTGATTTTCCGGGCGCGCCAGAATCGACAGGCGTCTTTGTAGTTGAGTAGTCAAGGTAGTCCCTTTTCAGTGCATGCCCCCTGGCGCGCCGGGTTGGCGCAAGCGAAACAACGAGGGCTGGTTTCCCCATGTGAGTGCTTTGTCGGGTGTTACAAGGGCGTATTGTAAATAAATTGGCCCGTTCGTGCTTGCGAGGTGCCATTTTCAAAAAGAGGCAGCCCCCCTCTTAATTGATCAACCTTGGGTAGCATCCCATGCAGCTCGCACCCGCTGCATCAGCGACAGATGCAACAGACCCAGTCTTGGCGTTTGTCCATGGGGGGCCGCTGGCGGCACGGTAAACCATTCACTGTTATAGGGCAACTGCGCGGTATTGCGAAAACTGAATTTACTGGTATAGCTTAAGCCCGCCAAGCTATACGCCGCCACTTCATGTTTGGCGATGACAAATTCGCCGGAGCGCAATTGATCGGTCTTTGGGCTGGTGCCATAGGCCACCAGAACCGAAAATTGCTGCGCAGGATCATCAAACACTTTCACCACCAGCGCAGGCCGGGGCTTCGGCCCGGGTTCAATGCCACGGTCTTGCGGAAAATGGCACCAGACGATATCACCTGCTTCAGGTGCAGGTCACCAAATGGTACGCATACTTAAAACAGGCTGGATTTGACCGCTTGCGATTGGTCTTGCGGCATGGCTTCACGAATTTTCGCGATTTGCTCCTGCGTCAATTCGCCATCATCCATCTCGTAGCCGGGCAAAACTTCCTTGGCCAGCTTGGCCAGCGTTGAGCGGCTGACGCCGTTCTGGGTATCGCTCATGCGGAAACGCAATAAGAGTTGATCGGGTTTGGTCGTAGTAGCCATGGCTTGGCTCGGCTGGAGAAAAGATATATTCAGTATATCTTTTTTCATCGCCAGGCAAGGCCCTTTTTAATACAGGACTTGGTTGTTACCCTGGCTTGTGGCAAAATCGCGGCTTAACGGCATTAATCAGCATCAACATTAATAAAATCACCAGCACACAAAAATACCATAGAGGAAACCTGTATGCGCTTGTTCCGTAACGCCACCCATTTATGCCTGGCAATCAGCCTTTCTTTGGGCTTCACTGCAAGCTGTTGCGCCACGCCAGCAGCGGCTGACCCTGTACCCGCCAAACTGACGCTGGAGCGCCTGTTGGCCAGCCCATCCCTTTCCGGCCCCGGCATGCGCTTACTCAAAATCTCCCCTGATGGCACCCGGGTGGCATTTTTACGTGGAAAAGACAATGACCGCCAGCAACTCGATCTGTGGGAATATCATCTGGAAAAGAAAACCCAGCAGTTATTGATCGATTCCAAAATCCTGCAACCCAAGGAAAATATCAGCCAGGAAGAACTGGCGCGGCGCGAGCGCAACCGTAGCGCGGGTCTGCGCGGCATTGTTGACTATAGCTGGTCACCCGATGGCAAACACATCCTGCTGCCGCTGGCCGACCAGCTATACCGGGTCGAAGTAGCACACCCGGAACGGGCGCAGTTGCTGACCAAAGGCAGTATCAGCGACGCCAAAATTTCCCCGCGTGGGCGCTATGTCAGCTTTTTGCGCGAGCAAAACCTGTTTGCGATTGATACCCGCGATGGCAAGGAGCGGCAACTGACGTTTGACGGCAAAGGCACCATCCATAATGGCGAACCGGAATTTGTCGCGCAAGAAGAAATGGATCAGCACACCGGCTACTGGTGGGCCCCGGATGATTCGGCGATTGCTTTCAAACGCTTCGACGAAAGCCCGGTCAGCATCGCCCGGCGACTGGAAATTCACGCCAACCGCAGCGAAATGGTGGAGCAACGCTACCCCTATGCAGGTGAAGCCAATGTCAAGGTCAGCCTGCATCTGGTGGCCCCTGATACGGACAAAGCAGCGATCAAAAACATCGACCTTGGCCCCAATCCCGATATTTACCTGACCCGGGTTAACTGGCGCGCCGACTCAAAAGAAGTCTGGTTCCAGCGCCAAAGCCGCGACCAGCAAACCCTGGACTTGATTGCGGTCAACCCGGCCACCCTGGCGCAGCGGCTGGTACTGACAGAAAAATCCAAAACCTGGGTCGAATTGCACAAGGATTTGCGCTTTCTAAAACAACAGGATGCGTTTATCTGGGCTTCCGAGCGCACTGGCTACAAACACCTGTATCTGTATAAAAACGATGGCACCCTGCTGCGCGCCCTGACCCAGGGTGAATGGCTGGTTGATCATGTACTGAATGTGGATGAAGCGGCGGGCAAAGTCTATTTCGCTTCCAATAAAGATGAC
>JBDLSU010000949.1:0-8400 GCA_039799405.1 Pseudomonadota bacterium
CGCTGGCGTGGGCGCAACGTACCAATGTGGTATTGTCGCTGGCTGCCAGCAAGGACAGCGCTAACGCCAAACAGCGGGAAGCGGCGCAAAACCTGGTCCGGCGCTGGTTTGCTGATGCCAGCACTACCCAGCAAGAGCTGGAAAAATATATTGGCGTTTTACAGCGCGGCTTTAAGACCATTAGCGGGCGGCTAAATCGAGGCAAGTTTTTGTTGGTAGACTGGGTTCCATTGCGGAAAGCATCTTCACAGGATGAAAGGCGACGGCGTAACTCTGCTGCATTCGTCCTGCCAGAAACACGAGACAGCCTTGACGTGATTTATATTGGAAACGGATTTTTTGGCGCAAACAGTGATGTATTACAGGGTCAAAAATATTGGACACGCGTGATTTTGCATGAGTTTTCCCATCTCGTTTGCAAAACAGACGATATCGGCTGCGGCGATACGATACGCTATGCCACCGTTGGGATTGGGCCACACGCAGGATTTCCGGCGCGCGAAACGATTAAAAACGCGGATAATTGGGCGATGTTTAGTGCAGATTGTGCAATGGTACTCACCGAAAATGAGCGCCGTCATGCGCTGCGGCAAGTATAGCTTGGTGGAAAAATCAGTCATCGTAACTGCCACTTATTACAATAATTTCCCCTTTAATCCTGTTTGATCCACTTACCACCATGCTCATTTCACCACCTAAAATAGCGCCGCTCGAATACCAGGGTATTCGCTACCAGCAAGATCGGGAAAGCAAGTTTGACGGGCGCGAATTTGCTGCAACTTATCTTTCAGCGATTGATATCACCACCAACAAACAGCTATGGGTCATCAAAGTACGAGATTGTTTAAAGTATCCACCGGGTGGACCTGGTGATATTGCACTCATCGACATTAGCAAAATTACACCCGGCCCCAACGAACATGAGCTAACCATTGAAACCGTCACCGCAACCAGGCATGTGATTGATCTTCAAACTCGCATCGTGACACTGATTTATGACCCGGACTGGTTCGTTAAGCCGCGCGTCGAAACGCCGATTGATGAGTCACAACCACCCATGCCGCCGCCATGGCCACGGCGACGGAAAAAGTAAGCGATGCTCGCGCAGGGAACGGCACTTTTGTTTGAGGACACACGGCCGATCCTTACGGTCAAATTTTTACCATTTAGGCCCGGCGCGTGCTGTCGTCATTAACTACCACCGGTGGGATCAGCTTTGGCTTTTGAAACGCCGTGGGCATTGTTTGCCATTGGTAATCTTTTGGTAAAACTTGCGCTCGGAAAGGCGAATCTTGGCGTGCCATACAAATTAGACCACAACAGTATGCATTGCCGCTAACAAGCCAGCTCACTCCCGCCCATCCATCCGCTCCTGCAAAAAACTAACAAACGCCGCCGTCTTCAAAGCCAACCAATCCCGCGCCGGGTACACCGCATAAATCGGCGACCCGCTCGCCATCGGGTGCTCCGGCAGCACTTCCACCAGTTCACCGCGCGCCAGTTCTTCGCGCACCAAAAAGCGCCCGATCGCCAGCACCCCCATGCCGATGCACGCCGCCGTCACCAGCGCGCTGCCGTCGTTAATTTGCATCGGGCCATCCACCTTTACCTTGCAGGGGCCGTCCGGGCTAAGGAAGTTCCATTCGTCCATGACGCGGCCGCCATTGGCGTACACCAGGCAGGCGTGCTGGCTCAGGTCTTGCGGGGTGTTGAGTTGTGGTGCTTGCGCCAGGTAGGATGGTGCGGCCACCAGCAGGCTGGGGTTGTCGCTGAGTTTTCTGGCTACCAATGAGGAATCGGCCAGGTGTGAAGCGCGGATGGCTACGTCGATTTGCTGCTCGATCAAATCGACCAGCTTGTCTTCCAACTGCAAAGTCACTTTCACCTCGGGGTAGAGCCGGGTAAATTCCGCGATCAGGGGCACCATGCGGCGGCGCCCGGCCATGGAGCAGGATACGCGCAATTGGCCGCGTACCTGTTGCTGGTATTGGTCGGTCAGGTGTTCGATATTGCTGAGCGAGCGCTCAATCTGGCGTGCTTCTTGCAACACCATTTCGCCGATCTCGGTCAGCGCAAGGCGGCGGGTGGAGCGCTGGATCAGGCGTGCGCCCAGTTCTTGTTCCAGCCTTGCCAGTTGGCGTGAAACGACCGATTTGCCGCAGCCAAGCTGGGTGGCGGCGCGGCTGATGCTGCCAGCCTGGACGATGGCGGCAAAGTTGGCCAGATGTTGCGGGTTGAGCATGGGTGTATCCTTGGGTTGGGCAAAAGGCGTCTGAAATCGGCATTGTAGCGATTGTCCCGTTTAAGTCAACAATGAAATGCTCCATCGATGACTTTTCAAGCAACCGGCACTGGCCTATACTGCCATCCATCGACACGCAACAAGTAATGCATCACCAAATTAAGCCAGTAAATAAGTCAGTAAATAAGCCATTCATCCAACCCAGCTAACGGAGAAATTATGACCACCATCAATCACCAATTCAAACTCGCCGCCCGCCCACAAGGTGCCATCAAGCGTAGTGACTGGGCTTACACCCAGGAAGCATTGCGTGAGCCAGGCGAAGGCGAAGTGCAAGTCAAGATTTTGTATATCTCGCTCGATCCGGCCATGCGCGGCTGGGTAGCGGATAAAGATTCTTACATGCCGCCGGTGGGTTTGAATGAAGTGATGCGCGCCATTGCAGTCGGCCGGGTAACCGCTTCCAACAACCCCAATTTTGCGGTGGGCGACCATGTTACCGGTTTGATGGGCGTGCAGGAATATGCCATTTCCAATGGTCAGGGTTTGAACAAGATCGACCCACGCATGGCACCGCTGCCGATGTTCCTCGGCACACTCGGCATGCCCGGCATTACCGCTTACTTTGGTTTGCTGGATGTGGGCCAGCCGAAAGAAGGCGATACCGTGGTGGTGTCCGGTGCGGCGGGTGCGGTGGGTAGTGTGGTTGGGCAAATTGCTAAAATCAAGGGCGCACGGGTGGTGGGTATTGCCGGTGGTGCTGACAAGTGCCGTTATCTGGTGGATGTGCTGGGTTTTGATGCGGCGATTGATTACAAGACTGAAAATGTGGAACAAGCACTCAAGCAGCATTGCCCGAAAGGCATCGACGTGTATTTCGATAACGTCGGTGGCGATATTCTGGAAGCGGCGCTGGCCAATCTGGCGCTCAATGCCCGCATCGTCATCTGCGGTGCGATTTCGCAATACAACAGCACCGAAATCAAAGGCCCCGCCAATTATCTGGCACTGTTGGTCAAGCGCGCTACCATGCGCGGTATGGTGGTGGCTGATTACTGGGGCCGTGCTGGTGAAGCGCTGATGGCGATGGGTGGCTGGTTGCAGGCTGGCAAGCTGAAGAGCCGGGAAGATGTGGTGGAAGGGTTGGAAACTTTCCCGGAAACCCTGAACAAACTGTTCACCGGTGAAAACAATGGCAAGCTGGTGTTGAAAGTGGCGGCCGAATAATTGGTTTGAATGGCTGTGGTTTCTATTCGATAGTGCGGCCCGGCTTGATGCCGGGCTTTGCTTTTTGTGGGCAAATTGCTGGCTCGCCTTGTCAAACCTGGCCGCTACGGTGAAATTTTCCTTGTCATCACGCAGGAAGCGTGCCCATGCTCGCGTATCATGGCGGATGTTGCTAAGGAGGGCATATGCCACATTCAACCATTCTATTTTTGCGTAATATGGCGGGCTTGCTGTTGGCCATGTTGCTGCTCAGCAGTTGTGCCAGTCTGGTCGGGCCGCGTGATGTGGATTTGCCACTGGATAAGTTGCAAGCGCAGTTAAACCAGCGCTTCCCGGCCAATAGCCGTTATCTGGAAGTATTTGATATCACCCTGGGCCAGCCCAAAATTACCCTGTTGCCGCTGTTAAACCGGGTACGTTTCGATGTGGACATTACCATCGCACCGCCTTTTACCAGCAAACGCCTGCAATCCTTCGTTTCCCTGTCCGGCGCACTCAAGATCGATCATGCGCGCAAAGCCGTGATGTTGGTCGAACCGAAAGTAGAAGCGCTCAAGCTTGATGGCGTCGATGCCATTATGGGGCGGCAGTTTAACAAGCTGGGCAATTATGCGCTGGAGCGCATGTTCCAGGACAATCCGGTACATCGCTTCAAGGATGATGATTTGCAAGTGGCCGGGCTGCAATTTGTTGCTACCAATATCACGATTCACGATCAACGCCTGGTGCTGCATATTGAGCCAGCCAAATAAGTCGGCCAAATAAGCCAGCCAAATAATCGTGCCAGAATCAGACTAACCGCCAGACAGGATCCCCCGCTTTTATGGATATGATAATTTTGCTCAAAGCCTTGATCATGGGTGTGGTCGAAGGCTTGACCGAGTTTTTGCCGATTTCGTCCACCGGTCATTTGATTTTGGCCGGTAGCTTGCTCAATTTTACCGGCGAAAAAATCAAGACCTTTGAAATCGTGATCCAGGCCGGGGCGATTTTTGCGGTGTGCTGGGAATACCGCGCCCGCATTGCCAGCGTGATCGGTGGCCTGGGCCATGATCCGGCGGCGCAGCGTTTTGCCGTGAATGTGGTGGTGGCGTTTTTTCCGGCCGCGCTGTTAGGTTTGGTGTTTGGCAAAACAGTCAAACAATACCTGTTTGCGCCAGTGCCGGTGGCGTTGGCGTTTATTGTCGGTGGCTTGATTATTCTGTGGGCTGAAGCACGCCAGCGCGCCAACCGGGGCCAGGCCCGGGTCGAAGTGGTGGACCAGATGAGCTTGCTGGATGCAGTAAAAGTTGGCGCAGCCCAGGCCCTGGCCTTGATCCCCGGCACCAGCCGTTCCGGTGCCACCATTATTGGCGGCATGTTGTTTGGCTTGTCGCGCAAGGCGGCGACCGAATTTTCTTTCTTTCTGGCGATCCCGACTTTATTGGGTGCTACCGTGTACTCACTATATAAAGAACGTGGCTTGCTTTCAATGGCCGATGTGCCGCTGTTTGGCGTCGGTGCCCTGGCCGCTTTCGTGTCCGCCTTTTTTTGTGTACGTTGGTTATTGCGTTATATTAGCAGTCATGATTTTTCCATCTTTGCCTGGTATCGTATCGCCTTTGGCCTGCTGGTATTGCTGACCGATTATCTGGCACTGGTGCAATGGTCTGCCTGATGCATGAATAATAATCAATAACAATGAAAAAAAATGAGTGATCTGGAAGCGCGCGCACTGCATGTGCTGCAATCGGTGTTTGGTTACCCGGCGTTTCGGGGTGAGCAGCAGGCGATTGTGCAGCAAGTGGTCAATGGTGGCGATGCGCTGGTCTTGATGCCAACCGGTGGCGGCAAATCGCTGTGTTACCAGATTCCGGCCATGTTGCGCGATGGCGTGGGCGTGGTGATTTCACCCTTGATTGCGTTGATGCAAGATCAGGTGGATGCGCTGGCCGAAGTCGGGGTGCGCGCGGCTTTCCTTAATTCCACCCAAAACTTTGACGAAGTGGTGCGCATCGAACGGCGCATGCGGCAAAACGATATTGATCTGGTCTATATTGCGCCAGAACGCCTGATGACGCCGCGCTGCCTGGAATTGCTGGGCGCTTGCAATATCGCCCTGTTTGCGATTGACGAAGCGCATTGCGTTTCGCAATGGGGGCATGACTTCCGCCCGGAATATATCCAGCTTTCGGTGCTGCACGAGCGCTTTCCCGAGGTGCCGCGCATTGCACTTACCGCTACTGCTGACCAGCAGACCCGCGCCGAAATCATCGAGCGCTTGCAACTGCAACAGGCGCGCCAGTTTGTTTCCTCGTTTGATCGCCCGAATATCCGCTACCAGATCGTGGAAAAAGACAATGGGCGCAAACAATTGCTGGATTTTATCCGCACCGAACACAGCGGCGATTCCGGCATCGTGTATTGCCTGAGCCGCAAAAAAGTGGAAGAAACCGCCGACTTTTTAAACCAGAGCGGCATTACCGCCTTGCCCTACCATGCGGGTATGGACGCCAAGCAACGCGCGCTGCATCAATCACGCTTTTTGCGTGAAGACGGCATCGTCATGACTGCCACCATTGCTTTTGGCATGGGCATCGACAAGCCGGACGTGCGCTTCGTCGCGCATCTGGATCTGCCGAAAAGCATCGAAGGCTATTATCAGGAAACCGGCCGTGCCGGGCGCGACGGCTTGCCCGCCAATGCCTGGATGGCGTATGGCTTGCAAGACGTGGTATTGCAACGGCGTATGATTGATGAATCCGAAGCCGAAGAAGCCTTCAAACGCGTCATGGGCAGCAAGCTCGACGCCATGCTTGGCCTGTGCGAAACCTCGCAATGCCGCCGCATGCGCTTGCTGGAATATTTCGGCCAACGCGCCACGCCCTGCGGCAATTGCGATACCTGTTTGATTCCGCCGGTGTCGTTTGACGCCACCGTGCCAGTGCAAAAACTGCTATCCACCATCTACCGCGTGGGGCAACGCTTTGGTGCGATGCATGTGTTCGACGTGCTGCGCGGCGTCCACAGCGAAAAAATCAGCCAGTGGCAGCATGACCAGTTGTCAGTGTATGGCGTTGGCAGTGACCGCAGCGAGCACGAATGGCGCGCCATCTTGCGCCAGTGCATTGCGCTCGGCCTGGTGACGGTGGATTACGATGCCTACAATGCGCTAAAACTGACGGATGCCGCCAAGCCGGTGCTCAAGGGTGAGCAAAAAATCGAACTGCGCCAATATCAAAAGCCACTCAAACAAAAACGCGAAGCCGCCAAAAAACCGTATGTGGAAACCGGTTTGTCTGGCAACGAGCAAGCCATCTTCGACAAACTGCGCTGGTGGCGGATGGAAACCGCACGCGCCCACAATGTACCGGCGTATGTGATCTTTCACGATGCCACGCTACGTGAAATCGCCAAGGCCAAGCCGGGTTCGCTGGATCAGTTGCGCGGGGTAACCGGGGTGGGTGAGAAAAAGCTGGAAACCTATGGGGCCGAGAGTGTGGCGCTGATTGAGGCGTTGGTGTAGGTTTTTTATTGGGCCAAAATGCACTATAATCAGCGCGTTTGGTTCGGCTTTTATCTGAGTGAGTTGCGAGGAACATCATGTGGTTGCTTGATTTATTTGATGAGGAAAAGGCTGCGCAAGCCTGCGCATTTTTTCTGTTGCGCTCGGGTGGTGCGATGGAAATGTCGGTGCTGAAATTGATGAAATTATTGTATCTGGCGGAGCGGCGTTCCTTTGAGTTGTACAGCGAACCGATCATAGGCGACCGTCTGGTTTCGATGCCACACGGCCCGGTATTGTCGCTGACATTTAACCATATGAATGGCCAACTTGAATCCAGACCCGGCGGATGGGCGAGCTGGATTGGTGGGCGAAATGACTATAAGCTTGGTTTGGCGAAGGGATGCCAACTGCGTTCAGCGGAACAGGATTTGTTGGCTCTGAGTGAAGTTGACCTGGAAATTCTGGAAGAAACCTGGCGCAATTTTGGTGCGATGTCACCATTTCAGATCCGCGATTATACCCATCAACATTGCCCCGAATGGCGCGATCCGAATGGTTCCATGGTGCCCATGACCTTTGGCGAATTGTTTCAGGCGCTGGAGTTTTCAGACGCGAGAGCAAAAGAATCGTTGGCGCAACTGGAAGAGCGCAGTGCCTTGGCTGAGTCATTCAGGCAGGCCAGTGCAATATGTTAACAGCAGGTGATGCGCTTTTAATTCCATCCGGGCCGCAAGGCAGTCATTTGTTTATCGTGCTCAATGATCCGAAGCCATTACCGGGCTATGGTAATGGTGACCATTGTGTATTGGCAAATATCAGTAGTATCAAACCCCATATCGCACACGATGAAACCTGTCTGGTTCAGGTAGGCACGCATCCCTTTGTTACCCAGCCCAGTTTTGTCTATTATCGGGGAATCCGGGTAGAAGCGGCCAAGCACTTGCAAAGTTGACTGGAAAGCGGTGTATTCGGATTGCGTCCTCCACCATTCCCCTTGCCATTTGTGGCACAAATTATTGCTGGCTTCAGCCAATCCAAAACCATTAATCGTGGTTTCAGAGGGTTGTTTTAACAAGGGCTGTTGCAGCGCGAGACCCTTGCTTGTTCGGGTTTCGCGCTGTAGGTTTGGCTTTAATATGGATGGTTAGTCCTGGCTAATGAATTAAGCGACTTTTTCCATTGTGTTGATGCTGACATGCGGCCATTCGATGCGGCCCGGTGCGCCATCCGGACGCGGGAAGAAATGCAGCATTACGATTTGGGAATATTGCAATCACATTTTTGGTTTGCCATTGGCATCTTTTTCCGCCAGCTCGCGAATCCAGAAGGTCGATTTCATGGTGGCGGCGTTGGCTTGCTTGACCACGAAAGGAATATTGTGGATGCCACCAGTGTCGATGGTGGTATCGACGGTCAGCACCGTGGTTTTGGTAATATTGACACC
>JBDLSU010000950.1:0-3262 GCA_039799405.1 Pseudomonadota bacterium
CGCCCTTGTCTTCCATGCGCTGCGCCTCGCTCAAGCTGGCAGCGGCTTTATACACAGACTGATTTTGCCAGCGATTGTAGCTGGCCATGAGTTGTACGAAATTGCCTTGAAACATGCGTGACTCCCATGCAAATTGAGGTGGCGCAGTGTAGCACGAGTGTTGCTGGCTTGACCAGATGTGGGGCAATGAAAGGGGCTGTGCTACAATCTGCAGCACCTCATCAACTGCAATTGTCGTGCTACACCATGAAAATTACCCAATTGACCGTAGAAGGTTTTCGTTCCCTGCGCCAGGTTTGTTGGCAGCCAGGTGATTTGAACATCATCATCGGCCCCAATGGTACGGGTAAGACCAATGTATTGCGCTTATTGGAATTGATGGTCGCTTCGGCACAGGGCAAGCTTGGCGCGTCAGTGCAGGCTGCGGGCGGCATGGATCCGCTGGTGTGGGACGGCGTTGCCATTGACATCCGGTGTGTACTTGAGACCAGTCAAGTTGACTCTTTGGCTGGGCAGCAAAGCTATTCGCTGGAACTGAGACGCCTGGGCAATGGTAGTTCCTACCGGATTGAAAAGGAACATTTAAGCGTGGCCAAATCCGGCTTGGCACCGTCCGATTTGTTGTTGCGCCATGCCAGAAGCGCATCTATTTTTGATTTGAGTTGCCAGCAGCTAGCCACGCCGGAAGAATATCTGCAGGATGAAGAAAGCTTGCTCGCCATCGCCTCTGGCCCGTTTGCACAAAACAGGATGATTCCCGCATTCCAGAAAGCGCTGTCGGCGATAGCCGTGTATGGCAATCTCAATACCCGCGCTGATGCGCCAATCCGGCAAACCAGTATCACCCGCATGGAGCACCGGGTGGCAGCGGATGGACATAATCTGATTTCAGTTTTGCATACGCTTTATACCGGTGATCGCCAATTTAAAGCCGATATTCATTCTGCCATGCGCGCGGCGTTTGGCGAAGATTTTGAAGAACTGGTATTTCCGCCTGCAGCAGATCAACGGATTCAATTACGTATTCGCTGGAAATCGTTGCGGCGCGAACAATCAGCGGCAGAATTATCGGATGGCACCTTGTGTTTTTTGTATTTGCTGGCGATTCTTGCCAGTCCATCCCCCGCACCCATCATCGCCATCGACGAACCCGAAACCGGCTTGCACCCATCGATGATGCCAGTGATTGCCGAATTTGCGATCGATTGCGCCCAGCGTTCACAAATCATTTTCACTACCCATTCGCCACAATTACTGAATGCTTTTGGTGCAGTGCGTCCGACCACGACAGTAGCCAAATGGCAAAATGGCGAAACCACGCTCTCCACGATTCGCGATGCAGATCTGGCCTATTGGTTGAAAGAATACGCCTTTGGTACACTGTTTCAGTCAGGGGAGTTGGAGCAAATGGTATGAAGTTCATTTTGTTTGTTGAAGGTTATACCGAAGACATTGCCTTGCCGCGCTTCCTGAAGCGTTGGCTCGACCCACAATTGTCGCATCCGGTTGGCATAAAAACCGTGCGTTTTGAGGGCTGGCCCCAGTTGGTCAAAGATGCGCCGCTGAAAGCCAAAATGCATTTGAACGGGCCGGATAAGACCGACATTATCGCCATTATTTCGTTACTCGATTTGTATGGCCCGAATTTCTATCCTGACCATTGCAGTAGTGCAGAACAGCGTTACGATTGGGCCAAAAAAGACATCGAAGCCCAAGTGCAACAAGCGCGCTTCCACCAGTTTTTTGCCGTGCATGAAGTGGAAGCCTGGTTGTTGAGTTCGCCCCAGATTTTTCCATCCGCCATAGCTCGGGCATTGGAAAAGAAAAACCGGCCGCCAGAAAGCATCAACAGTGTGGAGCCGCCAGCCAAGCTGCTGGAAAAATTATATGCAAGCCATACCGGACGATCTTACAAAAAGATCGCCCATGGCAAGGAGTTATTCGACAAGCTCAATCCGGATATTGCGTATCAAAAGTGTCCAAAATTGCAGCAGTTGCTTGATCATATGTTGACGCTGGCGAAGCAGTTTGCTTGAGAAATATCCAAGCGCATAAATGAAGTAGCATGATCGCCAGGCCTCAAAACGTCGGCTTCACCACCATCAGGTAATACACTGCCATCATGGCCGCAAACGCTGGATAACCCAGCACTTCCCACCATTTGGCATAGCGCCAATACAGTGGCGGCAAGGTGCTCTGGCCGGTTTCAAGGGCATGCTGCGCCATATCACGCAAGCGCAGTTGCAGCCAGACTACCGGCAACCAGCACGCACCAGTGACCACATATAAACCCAGTGCCAGCGCCAACCACGGCGTGCTCAAAGGCCAGCCTGCCATATGGGCCAGCAGAATGCCGGACACTGGCTGGATGATAACCGCCGGGGCGGTGAACCACCAGTCAGCCTTGCATACCAGCCGCGCCACCGGGGCAATGGCTTGCAGGTTGCGGGTGCGGTGGATCATGAACAGGTAAAACGCGGTGCCAAAGCCGGTGCCAACCAGCACCACCGATGACAGGATGTGCAGGGTTTTGAGTAATAAATATGGATTGAGGGCGGGGGAATCGAACCAGTTCATGAGCGGGTTTCCTCTGCAAGCAGGTAGAACAAGAGTGCCAGAATCGGCAGGTTTTTTGAAATCGGGCCGAAGGGATGTAGCCAAAAATCCGGCAGAAACAGGCTGATGATGACGGTATAGCCCAGTATCAGCCCAATTTGCCCCCACCACAGCTTGCGCGATGGGGCGAACAGGGTGGCGAGGCCGAGCAGGCCATCGAGCGCGCTGGCGCTGTAGAGCAGCAGCAAATTGACGGATTGCGGCAAACCAATCGGCGCGAGCAAGGCCAGGCTTTGCTCTTGCGGGAAAATTCCGGCCGAAACCAGGGCGGTGAGCAGCCATACCAGCGCCAACGCCAAACGCATCAGGGGCAAGCTCCAGGCTGCAACCGCGTTACGGCGCAATGCGTCGGCGGTATCCGGGGCAAACCAGCTTTGGCGCTGGGGGCGGCCCAGCAGTTGTTCAAAGGCGCTGGCATTGGCGTCATTGCCTGCAAACAGCAAATCCAGATTGGCGGGCGCGGCCATGGCGAGCCAGTGCGGCACCCGCACGCGTGCTGGCAGGCAGCTTGCCAGCGCCTGCGCCAGCCGGGCACCGGTGTACATGAGGGCGCGCGGCACTGCGGGCATGAAGGCTGGCGGCAGCGCCATCGCGGTGCGGTAGCGCGCCAGCATGTCGGTGAAACGCATCACTTGGGGGCCGACGG
>JBDLSU010000951.1:0-4468 GCA_039799405.1 Pseudomonadota bacterium
CGGGTGCGGATCGCGCTTGACGCGGCATAGATCAAACTGCCTTCCACACCATATTCACTCACCACAAACTGGCCCTTGCGCCATTGCAGCGCGCCATCCGCCCCCTTCACCCCCATTGCCACCGTCAGCAAGGGCTGCCCGGCCTGGTGCTGCTTGAAATACTCGCTCCAGGCCACGTGAAAGCCACAGTTGGCCGGGCGTAGCGGAGAAACATCGACACCGCGCTGGCGCAAGATTTCGACCCAGGCCCCGTCAGAACCCAGCCTGGCCCAACTGCCGCCGCCCAGCGCCAATACCACCACATCGGCATCGACCACATGCTCAGCCTCTGCGCTCGCCAGACGCAAGCGCTGTCCGGCACTGGCATCGCCTTCACACCAGCCCAGCCAGCGCTCACGCATATGCAGCCGCACGCCCTGCGCCCGCAGGCGCTGCAACCAGGCACGCAACAAGGGCGCGGCTTTCATATCCGTGGGAAACACCCGCTGCGAACTGCCGACAAAGGTGTCAATACCCAGATCATGCACAAAGTTGCGCAAATCTTGTGGAGTAAAACTTTCGATCAGCACCTGCATCTGCGCCTGGCGGGAGCCATAGCGGGTCATAAACTGCGTCAGCGGCTCGGCGTGAGTAATATTCATGCCGCCTTTACCCGCCAGTAAAAACTTGCGCCCGGCCGATGCCATGGCGTCGTACACATCAACGCTGACACCACCACGCGCCAATATCTCGGCTGCCATCAAACCCGCCGGGCCTGCGCCAATTACCACTGCCGTTTTTCCCACACTCATTGCGCATTCCTTAATGTTCCGATATGTTTGTCAGCTTGACGACCCGCCAGCGCCTCTGCTATCCTTGCGCCCAAAATTCGCACCATTATGCTACAGCGCGACCCCTTCCAACCCATTTTCTTGTTGCCATGAGTCAGGTTTGCACTTCCTGTGGCGCGTGCTGCGCCACTTTCCGCGTATCGTTTTACTGGGCCGAAACCGATGCCCATCCCGAAGGCCAGGTACCCGCCCGGCTCACCATCCCGATTACCCCGCACCATGTCGCCATGCGCGGCACCGAACTTGGCAAAGGCCGCTGCGTGGCGCTCGATGGTGAAATCGGCCACCAGGTCGGCTGCAGTATCTACCCGCAACGCTCCAGCCCTTGTCGCGAATTTGACGCCGGGGAAGAACGCTGCAACCAGGCCAGACAAGGGTTTGGCTTGCCACCGATTTGATTTGCCATTCGCGGAAAATGATATATAATTAGACCAATATTTATCCAGATTTGGACAATCCCATGAGCAAACCACGCAAACCTGCCCAACCAGTCGCCGATGCGGCAAAACCTGCGTTTCTGGTCGAGCAAACCGTCAGCCCTTACATCATTTCGCAACCCATGTTTCCGTTCCGGGGCAATGTCAGCGATGTTATTTCCGGCATGCGCAGCGGCATTTCGGCGCAAGTTGCGCCCGATGTGGCGCAGCGCCTCGGTCTGAGCCAGGACAAGCTGTTTGAAACCCTGCGCCTGCCCAAATCCACCATGAAAGCACGGCTGGGCAAGGCGCAAACCCTGTCGCCGGTAGAGCAAGACCGCATGTTCCGCGCCGACCGTCTGTGGCAGCGCGCCCTGTCGGTATTTGAAGATGAAAGCGCGACCCGGGCCTGGATCAAGCGGGAAAACCGCACCCTGGGCGGGGAAGCGCCGCTGGCTTTGCTCGATACCGAAGCGGGTTACGAACTGGTGCTCGACACCCTGGGCCGGATCGAATATGGTGTGGTGGCGTAATGGCGGCGCAAGACGTGGTGCTGTGGCGCATTGCCAAACACACGCTGCAATTTTCTGCCACTGATTTATCCGGGGGCGGGGCCAAGGTAACCGGCGGGCGCTGGAACAGCAAGGGCAAGGCGGTGGTGTATGCGGCTTCCAGCATTGCGCTGGCGGCGCTGGAAACCCTGGCGCATCTGGGTGATAACATCGCGATTCGCAATGCGTTTCTGGTCAGGGTAACGGTGCCGCTGGCAACCTGGAAGCGGCGGGAATGTCTGGCTGCCGCTGACTTACCCGCCACCTGGGCGGCTGAACCACCCGGATCTACCAGCGTAGCCTGTGGCGACAGTTGGCTAAAAGCCGCCAACAGCCCCTTGCTGTTGGTGCCCTCGGTGATTGTGCCGGAAGAATACAATGTGCTGATCAACCCGGCCCACCCGGCGACCAGCAAAATTGAAGCCGAAGTGTTACGGCAGTTTGTGTACGATCCAAGGCTATAGGCAGAAAGGTGCGGGATTGGCGGCATGGCCCGGATGTGGTTGCCGCAACAAAAATCATCAGGACGTTGCGCACCAATCCAGCCAGCCAGGCATGATGGCACTGCCACTGAGCCAGGCCCACACCCCCAGCGCGCCCCACAGCAACATCAGCCCAGCCAGCAAGGGACGCACCCGGCGCAATGCCGTCACCGCCGCAGTTTGTGCCAACAACAGCCAAGGCAGCGTCCCCAGTCCAAACAACAGCAACAACAAGGCCCCCGACCAGGCCGCGCCCGAGAGCAACGCAAATGGCAACACCGCATACAGCAAGCCACAGGGCATGCAGCCCCAGGCCAGGCCATTCAACCAAGGGTGATATTGGCCCGGACGCGGCAAGCGGGTCAGCAGTTGCCGCCACCAGCGCGCCTGATGCCAGGGCCAGGCGGGCAAGGGCAAGCCCAGCAAACGCCACCCCAGCAACACCAGCGCCACATTGCCAACCAGCATGAATACCGCGCGCAAGGGCAAAAACGGTTGCAACAACAAACCCACACCACCACTGGCACCAGCCAAGGCACCCAACAACGCATAGGTGGTCATGCGGCCAGCATGCAGATACGCCAGCGCGAGCCATGCGGACAGGTTGGAGGCAGCAGGCATAGCGGGAGCGGTAGCCACAATTGGAATCACCCGTCGGCGCGCCGCCGTGCCCAGCCAACTGCCGAGCGCGCCGCACATGGCAATGCAATGCACGCCACCCAGCAGCCCGGCCGCCAGGGCAGCCATGAGGAGCGGCAGCGTTACCATATCAAATCAGTTTGGAATAGCTGGCCGCGCCCGGCAAGGCCAGAAAGCGGTCAAACACCATGGCAAAGGCGCGTACAAACATGCGGCCCCTGGGGGTGATGGCAATTTGCTGCGTGGATATCTGCAACAAACCCTGTTCCTGATACGGCTGCAATGCGCTCAGTTCGGCGGCAAAATAGTCATTGAAATCGATGCCAAACTGCGTCTCCACCGCCGCAAACTGCAGCGGGCCACTGCACATCAGCTCCATCATCACATGGCGTCGCAGCACATCATCTGCACTCAGGTCAAAGCCTTTTTCCACTGGCAAATGGCCGCTGTCGAGCGCCGCCGTATAGTCTTCCAGCGTGCGTAGCGACTGGCTATAGGACGGGCCAATTTTCGAGATCGAGGAAACCCCGAGCGCCAGCATATCGCATTCGGCATGGGTGGTGTAGCCCTGAAAATTGCGATGCAAACCGCCCTGCGCCATGGCTTGCGCCAGTTCGTCGCAAGGTTTGGCAAAATGATCCAGCCCGATATAGATATAGCCAGCGTCCAGCAAGCGCTGCAGCGACAGCATGAAAATCTGCAAGCGCTCTTCGGCAGTGGGCAAGGTGTAGTCGGCAATCCGGCGTTGCGATTTAAAACGCTGTGGCAGATGGGCGTAGTTGTACAGCGCGATCCGTTCCGGGGCCATGGCGATCACCTGATCCAGGGTGCGACCAAAGCTTTCGACGTTTTGCAGCGGCAAGCCATAGATCAAATCAAAATTGACCGAGCCAAACCCGGCAGCGCGGCTGGCGTCCACCGCTTGTTGCACCATGGCTTGCGGCTGAATCCGGTGGATAGCTTGTTGCACCGCCGGGTCAAAGTCTTGCACACCCAGGCTGGTGCGGTTAAAGCCGAGTGCCGCCAGGTGTTGCATCATGCCCTCACGCACGGTGCGTGGATCGATTTCAATCGAGATTTCCGCCCCCGGCACAAACTCAAAATGCTGCTGCAACAGCGCCATTAACTGGCTCAGTTCGGCATCGTTCAAAAAGGTCGGGGTCCCCCCGCCCAGATGCAATTGCACACAGGCTTGCTTGCCACCCAGATGCGGGGCCAGCAGGGCCAGTTCTTGCGCCAGATAGCGCAGATAACTGGCCGAACGGCTGTGGTCTTTGGTGATGATTTTATTGCAGGCGCAGTAGTAACACAGCGAAGCACAAAACGGGATATGAACGTAGACCGACAGCGGCGCACGATCCGGATTGTTGGCACGCGCCGCCAGTTGCGCCAGATAATGGGATTCGGCAAACTGATTGTGAAAGCGGTCGGCGGTGGGGTAAGAAGTATAACGTGGCCCGAGCTTGTCAAAACGCCGGATCAGTGGTTCCGATATTTCGATGCCGGGAAAGGTTGCCAACATAGTGTCCTCAAATTGATATGCGCCGCTT
>JBDLSU010000952.1:0-8177 GCA_039799405.1 Pseudomonadota bacterium
CACGACGCTGGGTGAATGTCGGCATGGTGATTCAACCTTCCGAGATCATGAAAATTGCCACGCCGCTGATGCTGGCCTGGTATTTTCAAAAGCGTGAAGGCATGTTGGGCTGGCGCGAATATCTGATCGCCGCGTTGCTGTTGGCCGTGCCAGTGGGCTTTATTGTCAAACAACCCGATCTGGGCACCGCCCTGCTGGTGGCGGCGGCGGGTGGGTATGTGATCTTTTTGGCCGGATTGTCGTGGAAAATGATTTTGGGCATTCTCGTCAGTCTCGCTGCCAGCCTGCCCATCATCTGGCCGCGCCTGCACGACTACCAGCGCGAACGTGTAATGACACTGATCGACCCCACATCCGACCCGCTCGGCAAGGGTTTTCATATCATCCAGTCCACCATTGCCATCGGTTCCGGCGGCGTGACCGGCAAAGGCTGGCTGAAGGGCACGCAAGCGCATCTGGAATTTATTCCCGAGCGCACCACCGATTTTATTTTTGCGGTATTTTCGGAAGAATTTGGCCTGGTCGGGATTGCGATATTGATTCTGCTGTATGTGCTCTTGATCATGCGCGGCCTGATGATTGCAGCGCGCGCACCCAACTTTTTTTCCCGTTTATTGGCCGGATCGATTACACTGATTTTTTTTACTTATGCCTTTGTTAATATGGGCATGGTCAGCGGCATTCTGCCGGTGGTAGGTGTGCCCTTGCCTTTCATCAGTTATGGCGGCACCGCCTTCGTGATTCTGGGTCTGGGTGTCGGAATCCTGATGAGCATCCACCGCCATCGCAAGCTGATGTAAGCATGGACTTTGCAAGGGAGTGTGCATGAACCGAATCTCGCAACGCCTGATCATTGTTGGCAGCAGCCTGCTGCTATTGGCTTGTTCCAGCATCAACCCGCGTGCTACCGGCCCACAGCCGCGCTTGCCGGAAAAAACCGGCCAAACCCATCCCGCGCAAGCCGAGCGCAACCCGTCCCCGGCCAATCGTGGCGGCTACTATCAGGATGATGGCCCCGGCGATTTGCCCGTCGCCGAATTATTGCGCACCCCCGACGCCGAACCCCGGATTGAACCAATCGCCAAAGCCACCACCCGCAGTTATACCGTGTTGGGGCGCAGCTACACCCCGATCACCGATGAGCGCCCGTTTGTGCAACGTGGCATCGGCAGTTGGTACGGCAAAAAATTTCACGGCCAGCGCACCGCTTCCGGTGAACGCTACGATATGTACAAGATGACAGCAGCGCACCCGACCCTGCCGATTCCCTCCTATGCACGCGTTACCAATCTCGACAGCGGCACCTCGGTGATTGTGCGCATCAACGACCGTGGCCCCTTCCATGCCACCCGGATTGTCGATGTTTCGTATACCGCCGCGCTCAAACTCGGGTTGACCGGCAAAGGCAGCCGCCAGGTCGAAGTAAGCCGTTTGCTACCCGACGACATTGCGCGCATCAATCAAAACAAAGCCAGCACTCTGGCCCAGGCGCGCAGCACCACAGAACCCGCCCCTGCCATGCCAGATCAGCCCGGCAATATTTATCTGCAACTGGGGGCCTATAGCCAAAGCACCAATGCCGAACAAATGCGGCAAAAACTGGGGGCCAGTTGGCAAAGTCCGTGGCCGGGCTTACAGGTGATGCAAGTGGGCAGTGTGTACCGCCTGCTGAGTGGCCCGTTTGATAGCCGCGAACGCGCCAGTGATGTTGCACAACAGATGCAAAATGATGGCTTACCCAAGCCACTTGTCGTACAAAGGTAGCTTGCAGCGTCAAAGATTGGTTTACAATCAACCGGATATTACGCGCATCCGGATTACTCTTCCCGCCAAATACCTGGCAAGTTCATGAAAAGGTTGGTTATGAAAATTCATCAAACTCTGGCAATTGGCGCAGCCGCCGTCTTGCTCGTTACTGGCTGCTCACGCGAAGTGACCGTCAAAATCGGTCTGGTGGCACCCATGACCGGCCCGCTCGGACAATACGGCAAAAGCATGACCGAAGGGGCGCAAATTGCGCTGGATGAATTGCACGCCGAGGGTTTTCGCATCAACAACAAGCGCGCCAAGTTTGAGCTGGTCGTTGAAGACGATAAAGCCAATGCCGAAACCGGCAAAGCCGCAGCGCAAAAACTGGTGGATGCGGGCGTGTCGGGCGTATTTGGTCACTTCAATTCCGGCGTATCGATTGCCGCCGCACCGATCTACCACAAAAACGGCATTCCGCAGTTGTCGGTCTCCACCAATCCCGACTATACCCGCATGAAATTAAACACCGCGTTCCGCCTGACCGCCGACGATATCCAGCAAGGCTCGGTGCTGGGCAAGCTGATCAGCGAAAAATTGCGCATCAAAACGGTGTTCATGACCGACGACAAAACCAAGTTTGGCGTCGGCCTGGCGGCAGAAGTCATGAAAGTGGTCAAAGCCAGGGGCATGGAACCGCCAAGCGAAAGCATCGACCCGAAAACCACCGACTTTGGCCCGATTGCCCAAAAAATCAAGGAAGCCAATGTCGATGCCGTATTTTTCGGTGGTGATGAAGGTGTCGGCCTGCCTTTGCTGAAAGCCATCCGCGCCGCTGGCTCAAATGCCTTCTTTGTGGCCGGTGACGCCATGTGTGACGATTCCTTCATCAAAAAAGCCGAATCGCTGGCCAACCAGGGCTTTTATTGCACCCTGGCCGGAGTGCCACCCTCCTGGCTGGCCGAAGGCATCGGCTTTACCCAGGCCTACCGCGCCCGCTTCAAATCGGCACCCGGTTCGTATGCCTCGCTGGCCTATACCGGCATGCATGTATTTGCCCAGGCCATGCAAGAAGCTCGCTCGGTCGAACCAGCGGTGTATTTGCCCGTGATGGCAAAAGGCCAGTTCGATGGCAAAATCCAGGGCATTGTCGAATTTGACGAAAAACGCGACGTAAAAGACGGCACGGTGGTGATTTTTGAATCGGTCAAAGGCGTATTAACCGAGCGCAAAAATCTGAACTAAACCTCTCCAAACCTTTTCCAGCCAAAAGTGACGCAGGTATGCCTGATTTTATTGAAATCTACGATCAAGCCCTGAGCCCGGCTTTGTGTCAGCAGCTCATCGCCGCCTTCGAGGCCAGTCCGCATACCGTCAACGGGCGTACTGGCAACGGGGTGGATCGCAGCAAGAAAGACAGCACCGACCTTTATCTCAACCAGCATCCCGAATATCAGGCTCTGCTCAATCAGGTCATCACCGCCATCATTCCCCATGCCTGCGCCTATTTTGCCAAATACCATTTCGCCCTGATCGCCCCCATCGCCCTCACTGTGCAAGACCCGGCCAGCGGCCAGCCAGTTGCCCTGACCCATGACAACTTTGCCCAATTGGGTGCCGACAAGGTGGAGCAATACATGAAGGTGCTGTATCGGCTAGGCCCGATCCAGGCACAAAAATACCTGGCCGGGCAAGGCAACTACAACTACTGGCACTGCGAAGTCTACCCCCAGGCCCCGCACAACGAACCCCTGCACCGCAGCTTGCTGTTCATGTTTTATTTAAACGATGTGCTTGAGGGCGGGCAAACCGAATTTTTCTATCAGGAAAAATCAATCCAGCCCAAAGCCGGGCGCATGGTGATTGCCCCGGCTTACTTCACCCACACGCATCGTGGCTGCGTGCCAGTATCGAACGACAAATACATTTTGACCAGTTGGATTTTGTTGAACCGGGCCGAGCAGTTGTATGGCTGATGTACCAGCCAGATAGCGACAGAACAAAATCCCGGCCAGAACATAACGCCCTTCACTACCAGCAGAATCCAGCCCGGTTTGCGTTGCGACTGAAACAACCGCCGCAATCAAACGCGCCACGGCACGGCTTTACAACCCGGCTGGCAAAGTAAGCCTTTGCTGCTTTGCCAGCCGCAGTTTTCTCGCTCGCATGAAAACCGCCAGCCTTCACAAATGGCTTCACGCGTGCCCCCATGAGCGCACCCTATTCCGCATGTCTGCCTCAATCTTTATAGTAGCTTACGTTTGATGCAAGCTTGTTTGTTGCAGCGGCATCAAACATCAACCCATTCCACCCTTCAACACCTTCGGTATCATGGATCAAATTTTAACCACGCTCGATGCTGCCCGGACGCTATTGCGCAGCGTCGGCACGGCCAACGCATATGTCAGCTTTAGCCATGCGCAGCAAGACGATATTCTCCTGACCTTGCTTTTTTACAAACTGGTATCCGATGCAGCGCGCCAGCGCGTCAAGCGTTTTGCCCGCTTCTATCCGGAAAGCCATACAACGCGGCGCAGTTTGCATCTCAACAATTACATCAGTTGCACCGAGGCGTGTTTTTACGAAACCTGCATCTGGGCCACCCCCAATGCGGCCGGATTGGCTTTGCAGAGGGCGTTAAATCGCTGGTGCCAGGCGCAATCCAATTCGCACCTGACAGAACTGCTGCGCCCGCAACGCTTTGGCCGGCGCAGCGGCTATCCATTGGCCTTGACCCAATCCGGCATATTGGCCCAAGTGATTACCCTGATCGGCACCCTGGATTTTTGTGCCCATGCGCCTGGTAGAAATATGGGCGATATTTTTAATCAGGCACTGGCAAGCCTGGGCATTGCTGCCGCGCCGTTGCCGGATAGCGTCATGCAACTGATGTGGACCCTGCTGGCACCGCGCCCCACCGATACCATTTACGACCCGGCCTGCGGCAACGGCCCCTTATTATTAGCCTGCGCCGGAAACATGACCCAGCGGCTACCGGATAGCCCGATGATTATTTACGGCCAGGAGGCCAATACCGAGAAATGGGCATTGGCAAAAATGCGGCTATTGACTCAAGGTCTGATGATGCACCAACTAGACAATAGCGACGCCCTGCAGCAAGCAATGGAAGGTGCGCAGCGTTACCATTTGCGCATTGCCGATGTCGTCATGCTGCATCTGGAACGCAATGCGCCAGACTGGCAGTATGAATCAGCGCTGCATCTGCATCAACACTGTTTTCATTGCGAACCGCCGCGTAACCGCCAAATTGCCTTGATCTGGCAAGCACTGGCGTGTTTAAAAGACCGGGACGCACGGGTCGGGATAGTTCTTCCCTTGCGCATGCTGGCCGGGTCTGAAGGACTGGTTTTGCGCCGCTACCTGGTGGAACACTGGCATCTGGTTGCGCTTATTGAACTGCCAAAGATCAAGCAGCAGGGGCAGGCGCTGCATTTACTGGTGCTGCGCCAGTATTATGCGTTCGATGCCATCGCCTTTATCTCCAGTAAAACCGCGCTGCCAGATGGAATGCCGCCGGAAGGTGGCTATGATTTTGCAGCCATTGAACACGCCTGGACGGCATTCAAACAACATCAGTACGCGCCGTACTTACGTGTGGTGGATGCGGCCACCATAAAAGCACATCAATGGCAATTTCATTTGTCGGCCTATGAAAACTGCTCAGGCCCGGCCCGCTTGCCGGGCTATCGGGGGTAATCGTCGTCAATGCACCAGATGCTCCGGCAACCCATACCCCAGGCGTTGCGCTTGCGCCGCCAGCAGGTAGCGGTTGTCCACATCAAAAGTTTCCAGCAGAATGCTGACTATATTGGCCACCGTGCCGGGCGCTTTACAGATTAATTTTCCTATTTCATCATTGCTGGCGTCGGGTTTGTTCGCCAACAGGGTTAACACCGCCAATTGGGTTTTGTTGAGCAGTGGCTTGTCTTTCTTGTGCAGGGCCAGTAATGATTTCATCATTGATGGCGGGTAATATTCGCTCCCCTGGCAAGCGCTACTGACCGCACATGCGAGCCGCTCAACCCCTTCGTCCTTGCCAACAAAACACTTGATGCCCGATTTCACACAATCGCAAAAATCATGAAAAGTATAGGTGCCGGAAAAAACCACGATGTGCGGATTGCTGGCGCGGATACGGGCCAGATTGGCGAGCACATCATCTTTACCGATTTTCAAATCGATGATCAAAACATCGTATTGGGTCTTCTGGGTTGCGGTGATCAATTCGGCAAGTGCGGTAACGCAATCGACTTCAAATTCGGCGCAGAAATAACATGCAATCATCGATGCGACAGCGCGATGATCATCCAAAACCAACATTTTTTGCTGCATGGCGAGACTTCCCAAATGAAAGTGAAACAGGGTAAATAGCTTGTCGTTCAAATTAGTCTGTGGTGCTTATAAGTGCAAATAATCAAGCTTATCAGCACAAGTCACCGATTCTAGTTGCCCTTTGGCTAGGTCGCAAGTCACGATTTTGATTTTGCCTCAAAAATAATAAAAATGTGCTTAAAAGGACACAGTGACGTAGCACCTTGTTTGATATAATGTGCGGAAAATTGCATCATTGCAGTACGGCAAAATAGTTCCGAAGCTTGGCTGAATGGGGCGGAAAAAAGGGAAGTGCAACATTGGGCGTGCTGCTATAATGTGCCTCTTTTTTGCACACATTGAAGGGGACGATGATGATACTTGATTTGCTTTTGCCTGCGGTGCCGGGTGTTTTGCCTATCGATAGCGGCCAACAAATCCTTTCCACAGACCAATCATTAGAAATTGGCCAAGTTGACGTACCACCCACCAAACCGCCAAAATAATCCCCTTCAGGAGGCAAATTACATGCAACGAACAGGAATTAATGCTATTGAGTATGTATTGCGTAGCATGGCTTGGTTGGCACTGCTTGCAGTTGAAGCAGTTGTTGGTTATTTGCTCAGACCCTATGTTGCCTCGCCCGATTATTATCTGATAGCGTTTATATCCACCGTTGTTTTCTTTGCACTTATTCCTCTGCTTGGGCGGCATGCGCTGGTCTGGGATATGCAAGAGCTGTATCTCTATGATGTTTTGCTTCAAGGCTTTGGGTTAATCATTGCTGCCCAAGGCGTAACTGTCACGGCGCATACAGCTTATTTGTCGGCAGCAAATACTATTTGGCTCTTGCAAATAGCCCGCATTTTGTGGCCTGCCTATACCAACCATGCCGGGCAAGCTATCGGCTGGCCCCCGTTTGGCATCATCAGTTGGGTGCGAAGCCGATTTTACGGCACACCAAGGCAAGCAGAATTTTCCCTCAGATATCGCATCACGTTTTTCAGTGTGATATTGATTTGCTTGGCATTGGGGTATGGGCTGCAGCATGCCAATCAATCCGCACACGCCCCACTGCGACCTTTGCTAACCCTGGCAATCTGCCTGTACGGCACCCGCAAAGTCATCACCCACCTGCAAACCACCGAAGCCAACGAAAAAGCCGCCGCCAGTGCAGTCAACCAACTGCTGCAACAGAAAGCGCAAGACGCCATTACCCGCGCCAAAGACGCGGAAGAACGGGCCGAGCAGAACCAGCGCATCGCCCAGCTTTACCAAACCCTGAGCCAAAAGCATACCGAACTGGAAGCCGCACACGCGGCGCTGGAAACGGCACACACGGAACTGGCGCGCCTGAACGCGCAGCAAACCGAGTTGGCGCTTAACCTGGCCAAACGCAACCAGAATTTGCGCGACGAAGCGCATGATGTGAAATCACCCATTGCCGCAACCGGCATCAAAACCCTGCTGGCAAAACGCCTTGCCAGCAGCGATGAACAGCGCAAACTGCTGGAAGAGGTAGAGTTGGAAGTGCGGCAGATTTCCGGCATGATGGCCGACATTGTGCAGCGCGCCGATATCGCCACGCCGCTGCCGCAACTGGCCTTGCAGGCGTGCAGTACGCAGGCATTGCGTAAGAGCATATGGCCGCCGTTACGCCTGATCGCCAACGCGCATCAGGTGCTGCTCGATACCAATAACGCCGATTTTGCGATCCAGACCGAACCCGAAAAGCTGGGCCGCATTATCAGTAATCTGGTCAGTAATGCCATTTTGCATGCACCGCCGCAACGGGAGGTGAGCGTACAACTGGATTTCTATCAGGACGGCCCGTTTTGCCATATCGCAATTAGCGATAACGGCAACGGTTTCGCCAACGCCAACGGCGCGGATCATGCTGCCAATTTTATGCAGGTATTGACTGATCTGGAAGAAAAGCAAGCCCAGGCCCGGCGCAATATGAATAGCCTGAGCGAATACCGCCGCAATGGTATTGGTTTGCACAATGTTTACAATTTGTGTATTGAATTGGGCGTGACCATGACGCTCGATTCGGCACCCGGCCAGGGTAGCGTATTCCGGGTTGCGGTGCCGCTGGT
>JBDLSU010000953.1:0-6136 GCA_039799405.1 Pseudomonadota bacterium
GGGTGTTGATTTGTGTGCATGGTCTGACCCGGGTCGGGGCTGATTTTGATGCGCTGGCGGCCAGCATGTGTGATCAGGTGCGGGTGATTTGTCCGGATGTGGTAGGGCGCGGCCGCTCCGATTTTTTAAAAAACCCGCAATACTATATGGTGCCGCAATATGTCAGCGATATGGTGACTTTGTTGGCACGGGTACTGCATCCGGATGCGTCGCAGCAGGTTGACTGGCTCGGTACGTCGATGGGCGGCTTGATCGGGATGGGCATGGCCAGTTTGCCGGGAAACCCGGTACGGCGTCTGATTCTCAATGACATTGGCCCCAATCTGGACCCGGTGGCGATGGCGCGCATTGCCGAATATCTGGGCAAGAATATGTCGTATGACAGTTTTGAACAGGCGCAGGCCGATATCCGGCAAATTTCCTTGCCATTTGGCCCCCACACTGATCAGGAATGGCGTAAGATCAGCTCCGATGTGTTACGCCAGAGTAGCGACGGGCGCTGGCATCGTCTGTATGATCCGGCCATCGCGCTGCCATTTGCGAATATGAGTGCCGAAAGCGTCGAATATGGTCAGGCTGGCTTGTGGGCGGCGTATGATGCGATTCGCTGCCCGACCTTGCTGGTGCGCGGTGAGTTATCCGATTTGCTGACCCGTGCTACAGCAGAACAAATGGCCGGGCGTGGCCCGTGCGCGCAACTGGTGGAATTGGCCGGGGTCGGCCATGCACCGACTTTTGTGCATGCTGATCAAATCGATATCGTCATACAATTTTTCGCTTGAACAAGGGTGGTTTGCATGGCTAATGATGCTATCGGAAGTAATATTGAACGCTTGCATATGGGCAAGCGTATGTCGGAAGTGGCGATTTTCAACCAGACCGTGTATTTGGCGGGGCAGGTGGCGGAAGATCAGAGTCAGGGCATTACGGCGCAAACCCGCAATGTGCTGGCACAAATCGACCGCTTGCTGGAACAGGCGGGCAGTGACAAGCAGCATATTTTGCGCTGCCAGATCTATTTGTCCGATATTGCCAATTTCGATGGTATGAACCTTGCTTGGGATGAATGGGTCGCCCCCGGCCATGCGCCTCCACGGGCTACAGTGGAAGCGCGTCTGGCGCAAGCGGGTTGGCTGGTCGAGATGGTGGTGACGGCGGCAGTCAAACCCGTTTGAGCGGGCAGGTAGCTGGCCCGGATTGTGGCATCCCTTCGTTGATATTTTCTATTCAAGATCATGGTTTCTGTCGTTCAGCGTGACGTTTCTGATCGTTGGCTTGCCGGTTTGAGCGAGCTTGACTGCGCGCGTATGGAGCAGGCGCTGGAATTCGTCACGCCAATTTACGAAGGGAAAACCGTGGTCGGGCAACCGGCGCTGGATTTTTCGTTGTCGGTGGCATGCATCGTGGCATCGTTGACCAGTGATGTGGAAACCCGGCTGGCTGGCTTGTTGTTTGAAGTAGCCACCATCAATATGCCGCTCACCGCACAAATTGAAGCGCGTTTTGGTAAGGATGTGGCCGATCTGGTGGCGGGGGTACACAAGCTGATTCGCATGCGCCAGTTGACACTCGGGCAGCAAGAAGTCGGGCGCGGTAAAAATGCCGCGCAGCAGGCGCTGGCGCAAATTGAAACACTGCGCAAGATGTTGCTGGCGATGGCTTCCGACATGCGGGTAGTACTGGTGCGGCTGGCCTCGCGGCTGGCGGTATTGCGCTATTTTGCTGAGCAAAAACTGCAAAATCAGGTGGTGCATGACTATGCGCGCGAAACCCTGGATTTGTATTCGCCACTGGCCAACCGGCTGGGGATCGGTCAATTGAAATGGGAGCTGGAAGATTTATCCTTCCGTTTCCTGCAGCCGGACAATTACAAGCGCATCGCCAAGATGCTGGAAGAAAAGCGCGTCAGTCGTGAAAGCTTTGTCGATGGCGCAATCCGTCGGCTCAAGGCAGAACTGGTGGCGGCGGAAATTGATGCCGAAGTGTTTGGTCGCCCCAAGCACATCTACAGTATCTGGAACAAGATGCGCGGTAAAAAGGTCGATTTTTCCGATGTCTACGATGTGCGTGCGTTTCGCGTGATCGTTGATGATGAAAAAACCTGCTACACCGTGCTCGGCATTTTGCACAATATCTGGACGCCGATCCCTAAAGAATTCGACGACTATATCTCGCGTCCCAAGCCCAACGGTTATAAGTCACTGCACACGGTGGTGGTGGCTGATGACGGGCGCGCCATGGAAGTGCAGATTCGCACCAAAGAAATGCACCAGTTTTCCGAATTCGGCGTGGCGGCGCACTGGCGCTATAAAGAGCGCAATGAAGCGACCAATATCGGTGGTCAGCAATACGATGAAAAAATCGCCTGGTTGCGCCAATTATTGGCCTGGAAAACCGATGTGACCGATGCGGTGGCGGCGCAGGAAGAAAGCCGTCGTGACTGGGTGGAAAAACTCAAGGCAGCCACGCTGGATGACCGTATCTTTGTTTTGACGCCACATGCGCGCGTGTTGGAGCTGCCGGTTGGTGCAACGCCGATTGATTTTGCGTTTTATTTGCATAGCGAAGTGGGTTTTCGCTGTCGCGGTGCGCGCATTGACGGCCAGATGGTGCCGTTGAATACGCCGCTGCAAAACGGCCAGACCGTCGATATCATCACTGCCAAAAGTGGTTCGATCAATAGTGGCCCATCGCGTGACTGGCTTAGTCCGGGTTATTGCGCCAGCCCGCGCACCCGTGCCAAAATCCGCGCCTGGTTTCATTCGCTCGATCAGCAAGAAACCCTGGCGCACGGGCGTAGCGTGGTGGAAAAGGTGTTGCAGCGCGAAGGTAAAACATCGATCAATCTGGAAGAATTGGCGCGCAAAAATAAATTTGACAAGGTGGAAGACTTTTTCCTAGCGGTTGGCAAGGATGAATTGTCGCCGCGTACCATTGAGCAAAGTCTGCAGCCGGAAGCGGAACCGAAACCGGTGCCGGAAGAAGAGGCGGTGATCAACAAGAGTCGTGCCTCAAGCGTGATGCAGGGGGCCAAGTCCGGCGTGCTGGTGGTGGGCACCGATGGTCTGATGACGACGCTGGCAAAATGCTGTAAACCGGCACCACCGGACGAGATTGTCGGCTTCATTACCCACGGGCGCGGCGTTTCAATTCATCGCGCCAGTTGTAAAAATTTTGCTGAAATGCGCTCACGCGCGCCAGAACGGGAAATTCCCACTACCTGGGGCCAGACCAGTCACGATACGGTGTACCCGGTCGATATTTTCGTGATTTCGACTGACCGCCAGGGCTTGTTGCGCGATATTTCGGAAGTGTTCTCTCGCGATAAAATCAATGTGATCGGCGTCAACACCCAAAGTAGCAAGGGTTCGGCGCGGATGTCATTTACCGCAGAAATTGCTTCCACCGCGCAACTGCAAAAAGCCCTGAATGCGATTCGGGAGGTGGCTGGCGTCAGGGAAGTGCATCGGCGCTAACTGTCGGTGCTGGCAGGGGTGTGGTGCGTGCTGCTGCAGGCTTGATGCACCATTTCATGGGTTTCAGCCTGGATGGTAATGTGATCGATCCCGTGTTTGTTCAGCAACATGGCTTTGACTTGCGCCAAAACGGTTGGCCAATCCTGTAGCTCGCGAATTTCCAAATGCCCGGTGAGGGCGCTTTCGCCGTGTGACATTTCCCATACGTGTAAATCATGTACCGACAAAACGCCATCAATTGCTTTCAGATCCACCCCGACCTGAACATAATCGATATGGTGCGGCACGCCTTGCATCAGGAAGTGGTAGGACTCGCGTAATACCCCAATTGTCGATTTCAGGATCAGCAGTGAAACCAGGATCGAGAGTATCGGGTCAATTTGCATCCAGCCCGTCAGGTTGATTACTGCACCAGCGGCAAACGCCGCTACTGAACCCAGCAAATCGCCCATCACATGCACCAGCGCGGCACGGGTATTCAAATTGCTTTCGCCGCGCATCAGCATCCAGGCCACTACTACATTCAGCAATAGCCCGAGTGCCGCCACAATCATGACCGAGCTACCATGCACATCACTGGGGTGGGAAAAGCGACGAATGGCTTCAATAATAATCCAGCCTACCAGTGCCAGCATCGCCATCGCATTAATGAATGCGGCCAGTGCTTCGCTACGGCCAAAACCGAAGGAATGTTTTTCCGATGGCGGACGCTGGGCGATCAGTTGCGCAATCAATGCCAGAGCCAGCGCTGCTGAATCAGTCACCATATGCCCGGCATCTGAAATCAATGCCAGCGAATGCGCAAACCAGCCAGTGCCCGCTTCGATCAGGGCGAATCCCAGTGTCAGGCTTAATGCCCAGATCAGTTTGCTGAGATTTTGCGGGGCATGGCTATGGTTTTGCCTGGCATCGCCCTGACCGTGTGCGGTCAGGTCCCTGGTGGAGCGATCTGGCTTGTGGGTGTGGTGGGCGTGATGGCCGTGGCCGTGATGATTGTGCATATTCAAGAAAGTAGTTTGATTTCAAGCAGATAGCGAAGGGACAGTGTACTGGAACTTGTCTGTGAATCGAAGGTAAATACGGCACAATGCGTGCGCTGGCAAAAAAATGTCAAAAATTTTTTCTGGATTCTTGTATTTTGCTGGAAAGCTGTCTATAATAGCTGGCTTCGGGCGGTTAGTTCAGCTGGTTAGAATACTTGGTCGACATCCAAGGGGTCGGGGATTCGAATTCCTCACCGCCCACCAGAATTTTCACAGGGGTGCATTGTTTGCAGTCCTGATTCTTCAAATTTCTATATAAGAGTGAGAAAGGCAGCATGGTTATGACACCGCGAACTCCGAACACCGGTTTCCAGCGCTGCTAATTGCCTGCTTTTCCCTGCTTTGTCCCATGCATGAAAAGAACGCGGTTAGCCCGCGTTTTTTTTCGTCCGCAAATTTTGCGACATCTGTTTCAGTAGTTTCGACATATCCCTTTATCTATTTTTGATCAGCATCAGGCGCGCCAATGTGGTGGTGCAGGCTGGCACAGGAGAAAATTATGGTTTCAGTTCGTCTTCCCGATGGTTCGGTACGTCAATTTGATATGCCGCAAACCGTGGCTCAGGTGGCCGCCAGCATCGCAACCAGTCTGGCCAAGGCCGCGTTGGCTGGCAAGGTCGATGGCAAAGTGGTCGATACTTCGTTTTTGATTGATCGTGATGTTGAGCTGGCGATTATTACCGACAAAGATGCTGCGGGTCTGGAGGTGATTCGTCATTCCACCGCGCATTTGCTGGCCTATGCAGTCAAGGAATTGTTCCCGGAGGCGCAAGTGACTATCGGCCCGGTGATTGAAGATGGCTTTTACTACGACTTTTCCTACAAGCGCGCATTTACTCCGGATGATTTGCAGGCGATTGAAAAGAAAATGGCCGAACTGGCAAAGAAAGATGAGCCAGTCACCCGTAAGGTTTTGCCGCGCGATGAGGCGGTAGCGTATTTCAAGTCGATTGGCGAAGCCTACAAGGCGGAAATTATCGAATCGATTCCGGCAGATCAGGAGGTGTCGCTCTACACTGAAGGCAGCTTTACTGATTTGTGTCGTGGCCCGCATGTGCCCTCGACTGGCAAGCTGAAAGTGTTCAAATTGATGAAGTTGGCGGGTGCTTACTGGCGTGGCGACTCCAAAAACGAAATGCTGCAGCGTGTCTATGGTACGGCCTGGGCCAAAAAGGAAGATCTGGAAGCGTATTTGCATCGTCTGGAAGAGGCGGAAAAGCGCGATCACCGCAAACTGGGTCGCCTGCTCGATTTGTTCCATATGCAGGAAGAAGCGCCGGGTCTGGTGTTCTGGCATCCGAAAGGCTGGAGCTTGTGGCAGCAGGTGGAGCAATACATGCGCCGGGTGTATCAGGAATCCGGTTATCAGGAAGTGAAGGGGCCGCAGATTCTGGATCGCAGTCTGTGGGAAAAAACCGGGCACTGGGATAATTACCGTGACAATATGTTCACCACCGAATCAGAAAGCCGTCAATATGCGCTCAAGCCGATGAACTGCCCCGGTCACGTGCAAATCTTCAAGCACGAACTGCGCAGCTATCGCGAACTGCCATTGCGCTATGGCGAATTTGGTCAATGCCATCGCAATGAGTCGTCCGGTTCACTCCATGGCATCAT
>JBDLSU010000954.1:0-3191 GCA_039799405.1 Pseudomonadota bacterium
GTACGCATGGCGTCGGCAATCACATAAATCGGCGGCCATTCCCAACGCAATTTGCCGTTAATGTAGGGCACCAGATCAACCGCATGCCCGGTGATATGCCGCGAATCCAGCGTTTTCGCCGCCCCTTTTTCAACCATTACTTTTTGTTCAGCCAGCGTGCGTTTGCCATCATGCACCGAGAAATCCTGCCCAGTGAGATTAATCGCCAATTTCACCACCGAGATCAGATCCGGGTGTACCGTGTCAAGTTCTTGCAAAGATTCTTTACCCAAAACAAATTGCCCCATGATTGCCTCCCCTGAAAATCACTTCAAAAAAACACATTCACCCTGCCAAATTGAATACCCTGCCCAGGCAAGCCAGGTTGAATAACTGCCATCTATAGATCGCATGAATAGTGCTTGAGACCACGCCGTTATCCGGAACGTATCCTGCCAACCCACCACCCTGTTGCTATGTAAGGGCGACCAGCATCCTGATCTCGTCACTACGGTTTATGTGATGTCTTGATGCGGCCATTCTGACCAAGCTCGGTTTGGGTGACTTCCAGCGCATTGTTTACGATTTGGCGCGCTTGTGAATGGGTGCAAAAGCTGGCATAGCGCTCCAGCCGGGTGTAAGCCTGCTTGAAATTGACTTGGTTGTCGGTTGTTTCCTTCAGCAGTTTTTCAGCCTCAGCATTCATCAAAACCTCAATATGTTCTTTGACCCGGGTCGTGGAAGGTGCAACCAGGAAGGTCGTATTAATGTTATCCGAATAGCCTGTATAAGCCACATTGGCCGCACCATAGCCGGTAATGACATTGGCATTGGCTTTGCCGATCCCCAGCAGCGCGGTGCCTAATGCAGAAATCACGTTGACATTTTTATCTTGCAAGGTAAGCAAACGCTGGGTGTCGTCGATCTCCTGAAACCAACGGCGGCAATAGGAATTGACCAGGCCGATACCCTCATTAACATAATTCACCACATATTTTTGATTTGCCATTTTGAATTCGGTCACGGCATTGGCATCACCTTCGTAGGTCGTTTTGGCAAGCTGCAGTGATTTATAGTAGTCTTCAATCGGGATCAAAGCAGCACGATGTGCGTCTTTACGGAGAACGTTACGATCCTCATGAATTTTGTGAGGGTTGAGCAAAGATGATGTCTCCCGGGTATTCACCAAGGTGCAACCAGAAAGTTGCAATGTTGCAAATGCAATCAGGTATATCGCTTTCATTTTCGGCCTCCTGTTCAATGTGACTTGTGCGATCCAATCTCGGTACCCATTGAGTTTAGGATGGACCAACGAGATTTTCATCAGCCATTCGCCTCAACCAAATGGATGAACCTTTTTGATTAGTTTTTTCTTTATTCTTATTTTGGTGTCACATTGGAAAAGGCTTTTAAATAGATGGGCGATGCTACAATCCGAGGCCCGACCAACCACAGGCATAGCGCCATGCCCCAAACTCCAACGCAAACGATTAACCCGTCCCCACCCGACCCGGTCAGCTTGCAAACTGGCGTCAGGCTTGATGCTGGCAGCGGCTGGCAGGAAAAATCAGGCGCACCACCAAGCCACCACCGGGGCGCGCCTGCAACTGCATCTGCCCATCGTGCAGGCGCATGATGCGCTCTACAATCGCCAGGCCCAGACCAGCCCCCGCGCCCTGCTGTTGCAAGCGGGTGAAAGGCTGGCGCACCCGCGCCAGTTGCCCGGGTGGGATGCCGGGGCCACGGTCAGCCACGCTGATTTGTAGTGCGCCTTGTTCAATGCTGGCCCGTAATTCAATCTGCGCCTTGCCCGGCTCTGCCACATCGGCAGCAATCCCGTAGCGCAGCGCGTTTTCCAGCAAATTGACCAAGGCACGCCGCAATGCTACCGGATGGCACAGTAACCAAATGGGCTGATCCGGGCAGTGAAATTGCAGCAAGGCGGCTTCATGCGGTGCCAGCTCTTGCACCAGTTGCGCCAATAACTGGCCGATTTCCAGCTCTTGCCCGGCTTCGCCGTGATTGCTGCGGGCAAAATCAATAAATTGTCCGATGACACTGTTGGCGTTGGCAATATGCTGCACCATGCCTTGCAATAAGGCCGCATCTTCCGGCGCGGCATCGCCAGTGGATAAAATTTCTACGGCCAAGCGCAGTTTGGTCAGTGGCGTGCGCAAATCATGCGAGACCCCGGCCAGCAACAGTGCGCGCTCTTGTTCGGCATCTTGCAAATCTTGCGCCATGCGCTGCATGCTGTGCGCCAATTGGCTGATTTCCAGCGGTGCATCCGGGCTGCTGGCAAAACTTGCGGCCTGGGGTTGGCCCTGATTTTGCCCAAACGCCAGGGCCGCTGCTGCCAGTTGCTGCAAGGGCCGGTTGATACGGCGCTGCAGCCATACCGCACCCAGCAGTGCCAACAATCCGCCACCCAATACCACCCACAGCAACAACGCTGGCAAATCCGGGTGCAAGGCACTGCTGTCGAGTTCATACCAGTACCAGTGCGCGTCTACTCGCATGCCCAGCCACAAGCCGGGTTGGGTCTGCTGCTGCCAGCGCAGTTGGTAATCGGCCGGGTCAAGCTGTTGCGCCAGATCGTGCATGAAGCGGGTCAGCCACAGGGAATCCGGCACATCGGCCCGGGGTTCCAGCGCGCTGCCGGTACTGGCTTGCCAGTGTGCCCGCCCGGCCGCATCCAGCCGCAGCAGCAAGGCGCGCTGGGCTTGCCCCTGTTGCAGCGCGTACTGCTGCATCGCGGCTACCCGTGGTGCCTGAATCCACTGCCGGAACAGCAGGCCGATCCCGCCTTGGGCCAGCAAAATCAAGGCCACCAATACCAGCAAATTGCGTCCGAACATGCTGCGCGGCACCCACCAGCGGCGCGCTGCAGCCTGGTGCGTAGCTGGCCAATTCATGGCGCTGCGCCTTCCGGCACAAAGCGGTAACCAACGCCCCACACGGTCTGGATAAAACGCGGCTTGGCCGGATCCGGTTCGATCAAACGACGCAGGCGCAACACCTGCACGTCGATACTGCGCGCCGTCACCACCTCAGCACGTCCTTGTGCCGGATTTTGTCCTTGTTCCTGTTGCACCATTTCCAGCAGGCGCTCGCGTCCGAGCGAACGGCCGGGGTTGCTGGCCAGACTGCGCAACAAGGCGTATTCACCACTGGTCAGGGCGATTTCGACGCCATCGCGGCTAAGACGGCGC
>JBDLSU010000955.1:0-3317 GCA_039799405.1 Pseudomonadota bacterium
CAAGTATTGTAAGTTGCGAATTGTCATGCGTGCCTCTTGTCGTGTCACCATGGCGCAATCCCCTCGTTGATCGATCCAGCTTCAACGCAAGAATAGTGCCAACTTGCATCACCTTGCCACAATAGGAAGAAAAATATCAAAAACTTAACACATAACGCATTTCTTGCAAGCTGGCCCCGCCCAATTCAAACCGACACACACTGTCCGGCTGCGCCTCAAAACCCAAGCTGCGATAGAAACCGATTGCGCGCTGATTGCCGACAATCACCCACAGACTAACCGAGCTGGCCGCACTTTGCACGCAAAACTCACGTGCTGTCTGCATTAATTCACGCCCCACACCCTGGCCCCAATACGCTGGTGCCAGGTAAATGGCCCAGACTTCAAACGCATCCGGCAAAGCGCCCTCGTCACGGCTGGGGCCAATCGCAACAAAGCCAGCGATCTTGCCATCCACATCGGCCACCCAGACCCTGGGTGCCCCTTTGGCAATCGCCCCCTGCCACATTTTGCATCGTGCATCGACGGACAAATTGGCCAGATAATCAAAGGGTAAACAATCGCGATAGGCATGCTGCCAGGATTCAACATGAACCTGGGCAATAACGGGTGCATCGGGCGCGGTAGCGGAACGAATCAACATGGTGGCAAAAGGTTCAAAAAACCACAGCTTACCTGAAAAGCTGCAGCGACTGGCGAAGCGCTTGCCAGCCATAGCGCCAGCGGGCTCAAAAACCACCCCTCCAGCAGGGCACTGCCAGATTGCCATGGTAGTTTAGTTACCCGAATAAATTCCGACACTTGAATAAACGCAACGCAATTAACGAGCATTTATCTCAATAAAATACGCAATAAAACATCGTTTAACGTCGAAAAAAGCCATACTATTGCAATTTTCCGGAGCCATTACATTTTAATGGTAGTTTTACTACTTATATTTTATAATTGCATTGTCCCAAAAAACGACGGAGAAAATTCATGTTCAAGCCATCCATACAACGCCTGCAAAACCAACCTCTTGCTGCCGTAGCCGCACTGTGCTTCGGCCTGAGCAGCCTGTGCAGCACCAACGCCATGGCAAGCAGTTGGAGCAGCATCAACAGCAGCAACACCTATACTGCAATCGATGTTGCCAGCGATACCACCATCAACCCGCTGCGCGGCTACTACAAATGGCAAGGCCAGGAAGTGGTGCCCCAAGCTGCACCCGCCCAGGATGCCTACAGGCGTTTTCACTGGCGCGATCTGGAAAGCGCACCCGGCGTCTACAATTTTTCCAAAATCATTAATGAACTGAATACCGCCAAAAGCCAGGGCCGCAAGTTTGCCTTGCGCGTGCGCATGATGGCAGGCTATGACGATGGCCAAATCTATATGCCAGCTTATCTGGTGAACAACCCGCAATGCCAGTACGGCTGTGGTTTTTGGGCCGATAATGACCCGGCCGTGGCAGGCTTGACTTTTGTGCCGGACTGGAACGACCCCTACCTGCAACAACGCGCGCGCGCCATGTTGGCGGCGCTGGGTGCAGTAATCGGAAACGATGAGGCAATTTCCTGGGTCGATGTCGGTATGTATGGTCAATGGGGCGAATGGGCGCTGACAGCAAACATGTACAAAACCCCGCCCGCCGGTGTGCTACGTGCCAGCAATGCCAGCTTGCGCGAATTTGCCAAAATGCATTTCGACGCCTTCCCCAGCCGCCAACAAGTGATGTTTGCCCTGTACGATGTGCGCGACGCTTTGTCATATGGCTTGCTGGAACAAACCATTACCAGCAAACCGGTTGGCTTGCGTACCGATTGCATTGGTAAAAACAAGTTTTTTGACTGGCAGTGGAATCACACTGAAATGAACAAATTTGCCAACCAATGGCAAAAAGCGCCGTATGTTGGCGAATTTTGCTTCATCAACAGCGGCGACAGCGTCACCAACATCGCCAACGCGCGGCAACAAGCTGCGGCTTACCATATTTCGGCGATTGGCAACGGCAATCTGGCCGCCTGGAGCAGTTTCAGCGCCCAGGAACAAGCCGATTTGCTGGCCTTACCGCGTGAAATTGGCTACCGCTACCATGTAGAAAGCAGCACGGTCAGCCTTGACGCAGCCGGGCAACTGGGCGTCACGGCTACGATTCGCAATCTGGGTACGGCACCGACTTATGAACCCTGGTCGGTACAGGTAGAACTGGTCAATGGTGCCGGTAGCGTAGCCTGGAGTGGCAGCTTGCCAATCAATTTAGGTAGCATCCCCGGCCAAAACACCAGCAGCACGGTACAGGGCAACTGGAGCCTGCCAGACCTGCCGACCGGCAGCTATAGCGTGCGGCTGGTAGCGCGTGATAGTCGCAACAGCGCCAAGCGCACCATGTTGAAATGGGTAACCAGCAGCCGGGGCAGTGATGGCGGTTTGACACTGAGCAGTGTGATCAATAACTGAGTAAGTAAGCAGTTACCGGATAACCGGGTACACAGCCTCCGGGGCGGGCAAGACCCGCCCCGGACCCATGCAAGGCAAATCCACCAGCCGAATTATTTAAAAATCCCCTTAAAGGCATCTTTCAATTTATCGGTAGCCTTGGTTTTAATTTCTTCTTTTTTCTCTTCCACTTTTTGCTTGGCAGCGTCGGCCACCAGCGCCTGCATGTCAATCTTCCAGCCGATATTGGTGAATGGCCCGCTCAGGCGCACCGGGATGGTCAGGCCCTTGAGCGCCTGTAGTTCCGGCCCGCCCTGCCCTTGCAAGCTCGCCACCACGGTCGGTTTGACCAGATAATCGAGGCGGTCTTTGCCGATATCGATATCGCCATTGCCAACCACCCGGAACAAGGGTGATTTGGCGCTCAAATCCTGATTGCGTGCCACCCCGTCCTTGATATTGAAGGAGGCACTCAAATCGCTGAAATCGGTTTTATCGCTGGCGCTACTGGTACCAGTACCGGTGCCTGCGCCAGCATCACCCGCGCCACCCACCTTGGCCTTGGCATTGCGGATGATTTGCGCCAGATTGACGCCACTGACGGCACCATCGGTAACGCTCATTTTGGCACTGCCGGACAAAGCCTGCTTTAACTGGCTGACCCGTGCGCCCTGGGTATCGAGATTGAATTCCACATTGGCTCGGCCACTGACCGGTTCTTTTTTGATCACGTCTTTCAGCAGCGGCCCCAGTGCCACCCCGGACAGGCTTTGTTGCAAATGCAGATGCGGGCTGGCACTGGCGGTCGCCGACAAGGCACCCTGCAGTTTGCCCTGGTACAGGCTGGCGGAGATACCATTCACTTCCAGCTTGTCGTTGGCGGCCAGCACATCAAATTT
>JBDLSU010000956.1:0-8298 GCA_039799405.1 Pseudomonadota bacterium
TGCGCGATTCGATCCGGGACAACCTGCTGCCGGGCGTCAGCGTGATCGAACATCAGGGCCAGCATTAACGATGAAGCGGCTGGCGTGTTATTTCCGGCTGGTCCGGCTGGACAAACCGATCGGTATTTTATTGTTGCTGTGGCCCACCCTGAGTGCGCTATGGCTGGCCAGCGGCGGGCCACCGCCGTGGCATATCCTGCTGATTTTTACCCTCGGCACCATCCTGATGCGCTCCAGTGGTTGCGCCATCAACGATTATGCCGACCGCGATTTTGACAAACACGTCAAACGCACCGCCGAACGGCCGCTCACCAGCGGCCAGATCGCACCATGGGAAGCGCTGGTGGTGGCAGGCGTGCTGGCGCTGCTGGCATTTTGTTTGATTTTGCCGCTCAACCTGCTGACCAAACAAGCGTCGGTAGCGGCACTGGTAATAGCAGGCAGCTACCCTTATTTCAAGCGTTTTTTTGCCATTCCACAGGCTTACCTGGGTATTGCCTTTGGTTTTGGCATACCAATGGGCTTTGCCGCCGTCACCGGCAGTATTACCACGCTGGCCTGGCTGATGCTGGCGGGCAATGTGCTGTGGGCAGTGGCGTATGACACCGAATATGCGATGGTGGATCGCGATGACGATCTGAAAATCGGCATCAAAACCTCGGCCATTACCTTTGGCGATTTTGATGTGGCGGCGGTGATGCTGTGTTATGGTGGTTCGCTGGCGCTGTGGCTGTTGGTCGGCTGGCAGTTGCAACTGGGTGTTTATTTCCATTTCGGGCTGGTATTGGCGGCCTTGTGTGCGCTATACCACTATCACCTGATCAAGGGCCGTGAGAGAATGGCCTGCTTTGCGGCGTTTCGCCACAACAATTGGCTGGGTGCGGCAATTTTCTGTGGCATCGCAGCCGACTACGCGTTACGATAACAGCTTCAAGCCGTTCTAATTCCCCCGCTCCAGACCGATCTTTTCCACAGGGAAAGACAGGAGCGGCATTTTTCTTCGCCAACACGGAAAACCGCACCAATGCCTTTTGTCACCTCCCTGAAACGACTGTTTGCCAGCTTGTCGGCGATTTTCCATAACCGGCTGGAACTGGCTACGGTCGAAATCGAAGAAGCTTCGCTGCGCCTGCAACAATCGCTGATTTTATCGCTGTGCGCGCTACTGTGCGGTACATTGGCCGTGGTGTTGCTGGTGGTGTTATGCATTGTTTTGTTTTGGGAACAGCACCGGATCGCGGTGATCAGCGGTTTTATGCTGTTGTTTGCCATTGCCTGTGCCGTTCTGATCAATCTGGTGCGGCAACAAAACGAGCGCAAACCGCGTTTGCTTGGTGCCACCCTGGACGAACTGCGCAAAGATATCGAAGCATTGCAGCAAACCGAATCCAGCCCGCCCCCTTCTTCAGGAACCTGATATGTCTCTTGCCGAAAAACTCGCGCGCCGCCGCCAGGAACTGCTGGCCATCAGTGAATTACAGCGCCGCACCCTGTTTTTACATCGTCAAACGCTGCAAAATGAAGTCGGCATGGTCAAACAGCGCTTGCAATGGATCAAGCAGATTCGCGACAATCCCCTGATTTTTGGCGTACTGGCGCTGGCGCTGGCCTGGATCAAACCGCAGCGCATCAAGAGTGCGGTACAGCAATCCCAATCATTTTGGCAACGCATGCAGGCAATATTGCCGCTCTTGATGCCATTATTGCGCCGTGACAAAGTAAAATAGGGCATTACCTGATACGGTAGATCCTGCGCACGCAACGCTCATTTGGGATGGTAATTCTGGAGGAATGCAATGCAATTTTTCAACCCCAACCGGCTCGGTGCGCTGGAGGCCAAAACCAAAACCACCAATCAACAAATTATTCTGGTGGTCGATGACGAAGCGGCCAACCGCCAGGCCATTACCTCATTGCTGTCCGGCCAGTACCAGTTGCTGGAAGCCTGCGATGGTCAACAGGCACTGGCCGTGATTGAACAAATTCCTGACAAAGACCAACTGGTGTGCATTATCAGCGACCAGCGCATGCCGAATCTGACCGGGGTGGAACTGTTCGAGCGCCTGCTGCCACAGTTGCCGCGCACCATCCGCATCATCGTTACCGGCTTTATCGATGTCGATGCGATTGTTGATGCGGTCAACCGCGCCCATATTTATCAGTTTTTCATCAAACCCTTCGACCCGCACGATTTCATCCTGACCATCAAACGGGCGGTGCAAGCGTATGAATTGCAGATGAAGCTCGACACCCACCATGCCCTGCTGGAAACCCGGATTGCCGAACGCACGCGCGACCTGGAACTGGCCTATGCCAATCTGGAAAAAGCCAATTTTACCGATAACCTGACGGGCCTGAACAATCGCCGCTTTTTGCTGCACCATATTGAGTCAGACGCCAATCTGAACGCGGTACCGCCGCGCGAGCTGGTGTTCATGTTGCTCGATATTGATCACTTCAAGGCGGTGAACGACCAGTATGGTCATGCCATGGGCGATCAGCTATTGATCCAGGTGGCACAGCGCCTGCGCGACATTTTGCCGGAAACCGATTATCTGATCCGCTGGGGCGGGGAAGAATTTTTACTGGTGTTGCGCCAGACACCGCACGGCAATGCCTGCCTGATGGCGGAACAATTGCGTAGCGCCATCGCCCATTTGCCGTTTGCCTTGTCGGAGCAGATCAGCCTCAGCAGAACCTGTTCAATCGGTTTTGCCTGCCTGCCATTCACCCGCCATCAGCCCGACATTATCAATTGGGAACAAATTATCGATTTGGCCGACCAGGGTTTGTATATGGCCAAAAACGGCGGGCGCAATGCCTGGGTCGGCTTTATTGCCGATACCTTTATTCCGGCCGATATCAAGGTACGCAGCCTGTTGCATGCGCCGCAGGATATGGCCGATGACGGCCTGATCCACATTGTCTCGAACCTGAATGGGCTGGGAAGGGGCATGTCTTGAACCCAAGCCTGACCTGGCTGCGCAGGATAATGCCAAATGGTGTTTTACTATGCTGGCTGACCCTGCTGTTTTACCAGCCATTAGCCGCCACGGCCAGCACGCCGGACACGCTGGCCAAAGTGCGCCAGAACGGTGAGCTGGTGGTGGGCTATTATGAAACCGAGATCCCGTTTTCCTATGTCGATGGCAAGGGCAATATCGTCGGGTATTCCTATGAGATGACGCAAAAAATTGCGCGTTCGGTGCAAAAACATTTGCGCCTGGAAAATTTGAAAATCAAGCCGCAGGTTCTGACCCTGCAAAACCGCTTTGCCATGATCCAGAATGGCAACATCGATCTGGAATGCGCTTCCAGTACCCATACCCGCCAGCGCGCCCAAAGTGTCGGTTTTTCCACCAGCATTTTTATCGGCTCAATCCGGATCATGACGCATAAAAATTCCGGCATTCGCGATGTGGCCGATCTGGCGGATAAAACCGTGGTCACCAAATCCACCGCCACGGCCGAACAGATTATTGCCAAAATCAAGCAGGACAAGAAAATCAATTTCAAAACCATGGTATCGATAGACCGCACCACCACGCCGCTGATGTTGCTGCAAACCGGGCAAGCCGATGCTTATTTGCTGGACGATGCCTTGCTGGTGGGGGTGATTAATGAAGCCTGGCGGCCGGACGACTGGATCGTGACCGGTCAGGCCCAGTCATTTGAAGCCTATGGTTGCATGATGAAAAAAGGTGATGCCGCTTTCAAGCGGGTGGTGGATCAGGCGATTATCGATTTGATGAAATCGGGCGAAGCAGAAGCGCTGTATCAGAAATGGTTTATGGCCCCGATCCCCCCCAAGGGACGCAATTTGCAATTTCCCCTGAGTAGCCTGATGAAAAACCTGTTCACCCGGCCCAACGATCAACCTTTTCAATAAAGACGCACCATGACCAACCCTTTTTTCCTTCGGCACTAACGAGTCTGCCATGTCCAAACGCCGAGCCCTGTTTCACAAGTATGCGCTGATCTTTGGTAGCCTGATCAGTGGCTCGCTGTTAATCTCGGGTTTGATCAGCATTCACTTTTCCTACCAGGATCATCGCCACGCGCTGGTGCATTTGCAACAGGAAAAGGCCAATACTGCCGCACTCTGGATCAGCCATTATCTGTCCGATCTGGAACAACAGATCGGCTTCACCATGCCACACAAACCGGGGCTGAACGCGATGATGCAACGGCGTCAGGAAATTGAAATTCTGCGCCAGACCCCGACCATCAACCAGATTTTGCTGCTCGATCAAAACGGTATCGAACAGTTTCGCACTTCGCGCCTGGGGCACGACATTATTGGCAGCGGGCGCGATTTGTCACACGAAGCGTTTTTTGCCAGCGTCAAGAATGGCAAGGTCTACCATGGCCCGATCAGCTTTAAGGATGGCAATGAGCCAACCATGACGATTGCGATGGCGGTGGGGCCGGAAGACGCGGGCATGACGGTCGTGCAAATCAATCTGGATTTTTTGCTCGACGGCATCAGCCGCATCAAGGTCGGTCAGGAAGGCTATACCTGGGCGGTTGATAACACGGGCTTGTTGATTGCCCACCCCAATTTGTCGATGGTATTGCGCAAGACCAATTTGTCGCATTTGTCGCAAGTCAAACAGGCCAGCGAAAATATCCGCCAGGGCCGCATTACCCAGTTACAGGGCGTCAACACCGAAGGGGTCAAGGTGTTTACCGCGTATAGCCCGATCCAGCAACTGGGCTGGACCGTGTTTGTGGAACAACCCCAGGCCGAAGCAGCAGCAGCGCTACAAACCTCGGTATTGCGCGCCGCCCTGCTACTGCTGGCCGGGCTGGTATCGTCGATCATCGTCAGCATGATGCTGGTACGCAAAATGGTGGTGCCGATTCATGCGCTCAAGGAAGGGGCCACCAAAATCGGTGGCGGCGCGCTGGCTCACCGGATTGACGTTAAAACCGGGGACGAACTGGAAGATCTGGCCGACCAATTCAACCGCATGGCAGCGCAACTGCAAGAGTCCTATACCAACCTGGAACAAAAAGTGGCGAGCCGCACCAATGAAATGGTGCAGGAAAAAGAAAAGGTCGAACTGGCGCACCGCCATATTGCCTTGCTCAGTGAAATCGGGCGCGACATTACCGGCAGCCTGAACCGCGAAGACATCATGTACAGCCTGTACAAGCATATTCACGATTTGATGGAGCTGAAAAGTTTTGGCATCGGCTTTTATCACCCGGAAAAACAGATCATCGAATTTCCGTTTGCGCTGGTTGCCGGGGTGCGGATCGAACCGTATTGCCGCGACATGCGCAAGACCAATCAACTGGCGGTCTGGTGCGTGGCCCAGCGCAAGGAGATTTTTATCAACCAGCGCGAACGGGACACCCCCAACTATATTCCCGATCTCGATTTTGAATACGAACGGCGCTTTTTCAAAATTGATGACGACGCGTTTTCCGAATCCGCCCTGTATGTACCGATGTGCCTGAAAGACAAGGTGGTAGGGGTGATTTCGGTTCACCACAACCAAAAAGATATTTATCTCCGCTTTCATCTGGATATTTTGCGTACCCTGGCGTCTTACGCTGCGGTAGCGCTCGACAACGCTTCGGCCTACGAACAACTCAAGGGCGCGCAGGCGCAACTGGTGTTTCAGGAGAAAATGGTGTCACTCGGCACCCTCACCGCCGGGGTAGCACATGAAATCAACAACCCGGCCAATTTTGCCCATGTTGGCGCGTTTAATTTAAAAACCGAGCTGGGCCAGTTCCACCAGTTTTTATTGCAGTTGGCGGGCGATGATGCGCCGCCGGAATTGCTGGCATCGCTGGAGCAGCGCATCGGTGTGCTCAACCAGCATCTGGCCACGATTAGCGAAGGCACCATCCGGATTCGCGATCTGGTCAAGGATTTGCGCACCTTTTCGCGCCTGGACGAAGCCGAAAGCAAGGAAATTGCAATTGCCGACAGCCTCGGCTCGACCATCAACCTGGTGCGCATGCAATACATCGAATCGACCCGGATCGTGCTCGATCTGGCCGCCAACCCGGTGCTGGAATGCTGGCCGGCGCAACTCAATCAGGTTTTCATGAACCTGATCGTCAATGCCTGTCAGGCGATTGAAGCGCGCCAACTGAGCCAGCCCGGCCCCGGCTTGTTGCGCATCAGCAGCCGCGCCGATGAGCATTGGCTGACGCTGTCGTTTGAAGACAATGGTCTGGGCATGTCGGAATCGACCCAGGCCCATATTTTCGAGCCATTTTTCACCACCAAAACCGTGGGTGAAGGCATGGGCATGGGCTTGTCGATTTCGTTTGGCATCATCGAAAAACATCGCGGCAAAATGGAAGTGCAATCGACCGAAGGCAAGGGCACCTGCTTCATCATCAAACTGCCCTTGCGCCAGAATGCCCTGCCAGTGCTGGGGGTGATATGAAGCTGACAGCGCCGCGCCGGCTGATGTTGGCAGCACCCTGCTGGCTGGCATCCGGCCTGACGCTGGCGGGCAAGGTTTCTGGTCCGGCTGGCCCGGTTGGCCTGGCTGGCACAACAGGCACGGCCGGATCATTCGGGCTGGCAGGTTCAGCCGGGCTGGCGCTGGGCATTATCAGTTCGGCGCTGGCCTTATTGTTATGGCGGCGCTTGCGCCAGCAACAAAGCCTGGCAAAAAAGCTTGATCTGGCACTGGAAGAACAACAGTCCTTGCAAGACAATGCTGCGGTAGGGATCGGGCTGGTGGCAAAACACCGGATTGTGCGCTGCAACCGTGGTCTGGAAGAAATGATGGGCTACGCCACCGGTGAGCTCAATGGTTTGCCCGCCAGCGCACTCTACCCCAGCCAAAGCGCCTATGACGAAGCCAGCCAGCAAATTGGCCTGGCACTGCAACAAGGCCAGCGCGCCAATGGTGAAATCATGATGCGGCGCAAAGATGGCAGCACCCTGTGGTGCGATTATCAGGCCAAGCGCGCCAGCGGCGGTGGCCTGACCATAGTGGTACACGACGTTAGCGCGCGCAAACAAATCGAAGCATCGCTCAAGCAAGCACTGCTGGAACAACAGGCGATTTTTGACAATGCCCACGCCGGCATCGTATTCCTGAAAGACCGGGTGGTACAACGCTGCAATGCCGCCTTTGAAAACATGCTCGGGTATGAAGCTGGCGAGCTGACCGGGCAATCGGCGCGCATGTATTACCCCAACGACCAGTTATGGCTGTCGCACGGCATTTTGTGGTATCCCTCTTCCAGCCTGCCACAAACTTTTGATGACGAATGGCAATACCGGCGCAAAGACGGCACCCTGATCTGGTGCAGCATTCACAGCAAACTGCTCGACCCCAAGGATTCATCCAGGGGCGTGATTGCCTTGCACCTGGACATTACGGCACGCAAGGCCAGTCAGGCCAAACTGGTGGAAGCCAAAAAAGGCCTGACCCGCAGCCTGATCGAAGTAGCCGAGCAAAAAGCCAATATCGAACTGGCGCATCGCAATATTTCGATCCTGAGTGAAATCGGGCGCAAAATTACCGCCACCCTGGATCGCGAAACCATCATGAACATTGCCTACCGCCATGTGCGGCAATTAATGCTGACCGATCTGTTTGGCTTTGGCATGATCGATGAAGAGCGCGGCATACTCGATTGCAGTTTCACCATGACCCAGGGCCAGCGCTGCCAGAACTATACCCGCAGCCTGAACGACCCGCACCAGCTTTCGATCTGGTGTATCCAGCATCAGAGTGAAATTTTCATCAACGATGTTGATAGCGAAGCGGGCAAATATGTGGATCGGGCGCACCCGGAATCGATCCATCTGGTGCGCCTGCCGGACAATAAGCCGGTACCCATGCCACAGGCGCTGATCTATGTGCCGCTGATTGTGAATGAACGGGTGCTGGGGGTGATCCGGGTCGGCAGTTTCACCAAAAATGCCTATCAACAAGTGCATCTGGACATGCTGGCGACCCTGGCCTCCTACGCGGCCATTGCGCTCGACAATGCCGACACCTACCAAAAACTGCAAAGCGCGCAACAGCAACTGGTATTTCAGGAAAAAATGGCATCACTCGGCACCCTGACTGCAGGGGTGGCGCATGAAATCAATAACCCGGCCAATTTCGCCCACCTGGGCACGTTTAACCTGAAGCTGGAACTGGCGCGTTTTCATGATTTTTTGCTGGAACTGGCAGGAGAAGACGCACCGCCGGAATTACTCCAGACATTGCAGCAGCGGGTACACGTATTAAACCAGCATCTGGCCACCATTACCGAAGGCACCACCCGCATCCGCGACCTGGTAAAAGACTTGCGCACCTTTTC
>JBDLSU010000957.1:0-3287 GCA_039799405.1 Pseudomonadota bacterium
TATTCGGCCTTGCCGACTTTTTTGTACAGGGCCAGTAATTGAATCAGATTGTTGTTGAGGCGCTTGGATTCGTACAGCATTTGCGCCATCTGGGCGATTTTGGGGTCGGCCGGGCTGGCAGCGGGGGTGGCTTCGGCCAGCAGGTTTTCCAGCGTACAGCACAATACGCTGATGGAGTTTTTCATGTCATGCGCGGTAGAGGCCAGAAACAAAAACAAATCCGGCACTTCTGCCACATCGTATTCCAGATCCTGGTCACTCATTCATTTTCTCCAACGAGGGGGCGCACATTGGCAAGGTGCCAGTGGCGATATTACTCCTGGTTGAAGCAAATGGCACACACAGGGCGCAAACTGCGCGCCCGGTGTGACCTGCCTTACAACACTGTTACCAGGCTTTCATTTCTTTGAGCAAATTATCGGCTTTGTCGATATGGCGCATTTGCCACAACATGTAACGCAAATCGACCTGAATCGAACGGGTTGCCTTGGTGTCAAACGACCAATCGGAAATGATGGTGTCAAGCGTACCGTCAAAGGTCAGGCCAACGAGCTCACCTTTGGCATTCAAAATCGGCGAACCGGAAGCGCCGCCAGTGATATCGAGCGTACCCAAAAAGTTAACTGGCACTGAATCGAGCCTGGCATCGCCATAGGCACCGAACTGGCGTGCCTTGATTGCGTCAAGTTGCGCTTTGGGGGCATTGAATTCACCGGTGCCGGTGGCTTTGGCCGCAATGCCGCGCAGGGTGGTAAAGGTGGTCCAGTTGCTGCCATCGACACCTGGCACCCGCCCGGTGACTTTGCCAAAGGTCAGACGCAAGGTGCTGTTGGCGTCCGGATACACGGCCTGACCTTTACTCTTCATGAAGGCCAGATTGGCTTTCATATAGCTGGAATACATTTGCTGGATTTTACCGCCAATGGTTTCCATGGCTTCTTCGCGTTTGATCATGTCGTCATACAGGGCTACCGCCAGCTTGATGAAGCTGTCGTTACTGGCTTTGAAATCAGCCGCCGTTTTTTTCAGCCAGCCAGCCCGTTCGGCCTGGTCGCCCAGCTTGCTGTCGGCATACAGCTTGTCGAGCAGGGCGCTCAGTTCTGCGTCAGTCATGCCACTCTTGAGGCCCATGGCCTGATCCACCACAGGATTGCGTCTGGCAGCATCAAGCGCCACATATTGCTTCAACTGGTGTAACAACAGGGTTTTATCGACGCCGGTATCATAGGTGCGCTCAATGCCTTCCACCATGTTTTTGATACGGCTGGCATCGCGGTCCTGAAAGCCAACCTTGCGTTCGGCGTTGGGCTTGGCTTGTTCTACCTGGAAGCGATACAAGGTGGAGGCGACGCTGACCAGATTCGGCACCGCACGGCTTTGCCAGAAATTGCGCTCAAACAGTTGATTGCGCTGCAATACCAGGGCTTCCACTGCATCAATATTTTGGGCAAATTCGGCCTTGCGGGCGGGGTCTGCGTTGACCCAGGTTTTCAGTTCCTCATGATATTTTTGCTTGCGCTGCAACAAATCGCCCTGGCGATAGCTGGCCAGCATGTTGATCTGATTCTTGTAGCCATTGCTCATGCCTGCCAATTCACCGGAATACTTGAGCTTGATGTCTTCACTCTTTTTGCCTTCGCGCTCAACAATGGCGATGGAATCGCCCAGATAGCGGTTGAGCAGCGGTACGCTCTGGTTAAAGTTGTATTCAACTTCGGCGGGCATGCGAAAGCGCTGGGTACTGCCGGGCACGCCCATCGACATGATGAAGTCACCCTCTTTGACGCCTTCCTTGGCCAGTGGCAGATAGTGTTTTGGGGTGTAGGGTACGTTATCTTTGCTGAAATCGGCTGGTTTGCCGTCTTTGCCAACATAGGCGCGCAAAAAGCTGAAATCCCCGGTCTGGCGCGGCCAGGCCCAGTTATCGGTTTCGCCACCAAACGCCCCGACCCCGATTGGCGGCGCATACACCAGGCGCACGTCGCGCAATTCAATGCCCTTGATCAAATAAAATTCCAGGCCGGAATAAAATGCCGTTACCTTGCAGCGGTGAGTGCCCTCTTTTTCGCATTCGGCGATCAGGTTTTTGCGATTTTTTTCAATCGCGCGGGTACGCTCCAGTCCTTGCAGTGCTGCTACTTCCGGGCTGATGATGCGCTTGGTGACATCGATCATTTCGGTGGTGATGGTGATGCGGGTGCCGGGTGCCATTGGCACTTCTTCGGCAAATTGACGCGCCAAAAAGCCTTTTTCCAGCAAATTGCGCTCGGGTGTCGAGTTATAGCCGATCGATTCTTCACCGCAGTGGTAATTGGTCACGATCAAGCCTTGAGGGGATACGAAGGAGCCGGAACAAAAGCCCAGGCTGACCATCGCGCCCATGGGCAGTTCGGTCAAATTGGCCAGCCGTTTCGGATCCATTTTCAAACCAGCCGCTTGCAATTGCTTGCTAATTTCAGGCAATTGTTTTGGCATCCACATGCCTTCGTTGGCGGAAGCAACCGAACTGAATGTGGCAAAGGCTGCAGTGATACCTATTACCAGAAGTGTTTTTTTCATTTTCATCATTAATTAGAATTTAAAAAAGCGCGCTTGCGCGCGCCCGGGGCTGAGAATATCTGATATCTGATATCTGATATCTGATATCTGATACCTGATACTTGATTTGCACCTAGTCACCCTGGCTGACTTTACCCAAACCATTGACCGATTTATTCAAATTTGCTGGTTTGCCGTAATAGACCATACTGCCAATCCCGTTCAGGCTGGCATTGAGGGTATCGCTGGCATACACACTGGCTTCACCTACGCCATTAAGGGAAACATTGGCGATCTGGCTTTTCAGTTCATGCGCATCCACTTTGCCGACGCCATTGGCATTGAGCGCAAAGGTTTTGACTTTGCCACTGGCCTTGACCATGCCAACGCCTTCATAGTTCAATTCAAATTCATCGCTTTTGATATGTTTGATTTCAGTCGGGCCAACGCCCTTGATGCGTATTTTGCTCAAATTCGGCACGCTGACCAGCACCGAGACCCCTTCTTTGGAATTGTAGTTTTTGCTTTTGTTCCTGAAGGTTAACTTGAGTTCACCATTGACGACTTCGGTGCCAACCCGGTCCAGGCTTTCTTCTTCGCTACTGAGCTTGACCGATTGCGCTTCGCCCACCAGAACCTTCAGATTAAATACGCCATCGCTGCTGATACTGGTAAAGGCGGGCAGATTGCGGGTTTGCTCGGCGGCAAACGCATCGACGCCGGCCAGCAGGGCAACCGGGGCCAGAATC
>JBDLSU010000958.1:0-2914 GCA_039799405.1 Pseudomonadota bacterium
GATTTGGATTTTGGTCACAGTTGCAAAAATACTTTAATATTGTCTTTGCATTTTTTAAAAATATCGTTAATATATTTATAGACGAAGCGCCCACCCGTTCTGACTCGCATCAGACGCTTCCACCATTCCCACAAGGAATGTTATCCATTCAGGCTTTACGGTCACCACCGTGGCTTGCTGATGGCACCTTTTGCACCCTTGCATCAATTTTGCCTTTGCACCATCGCAGTTCAGCTTCAATACATCATTGCCAACCATCATAAAACCATACCGTTCATCCGAGATGACGAGGAGATAAGCATGACTTCAAGCAAGACCCTGTTCGCCCCTGCCCTGCTGGCAACGCTCATTGGCAGCGCCTTCCTGAGCAGCACCAGCCTGGCCGCCAACACACCGGACGGCAAGACACTGGCTACCAGCAGCAGTGCTGAACAACAAATTTTCGGCCATCACCATCAAAAAACCAGTTTGTCACCACTGGAGCGCAAACCGCAAGTGCCGAGTAATCTGACTGCGCGCCAAAGCTATGGCGGGCAAGACAACACACCAGCGGCCCAACTCAAACGCCCTTCCACTCTGGCGCAAGCCAACAAAGGCATCAGCGCGCTGGCCGCCACCTGCGATACCAATTTGTTTGCCACTTCCACTGGCAGCGCGCTGGTGAATGCGGTCAAAGCCAGCACCACCGATTGCGTCAACCAGTTGTTTAATGTCACTGGCAGCACCGCCACCAGCGTGTTCAATGAAAACCAGATGGTGACCATTGCCAACGCCTTCAAAACCAGCGCCAGCAGCTACAACGGCAGCAATACCGACAGCACCCTGCAACTGGTACTGTTTCTGCGAGCCGGTTATTACGTCAATTATTACAATAGCTCGGCCACGGGCGCGTATGGTAGCCGCCTGAAAAGCGCCATCCAGGGTGCGATGGATGCCTTCGTCAACCATGCCAACTTTGGCCTGGTGAATGACGCGCATGGCGAAACGCTGTCCGAATTTGTGATTTTGGTCGATAGCGCCACCGAAAATGCGCGCTACCTCAATTCGGTGGTCAAGCGCTTGCTCACTGGCTATAACAGCAGCTACAACAATTATTGGTGGATGAAATCGGCCGTCAATAATGCCTTCACGATCTTGTTCCGGGGTCACCAGAATGCCGACTTCAAGGCACTGGTGCAAAGCGATACCAGCATCGTTGATACGCTGTACAGCTTTATCAATAACAACTTCAACCTGCTGGGCGGTGATCTGGACTATCTGATCGCCAATGCCGGGCGCGAAACCGGCCGATTCCTGCAATATACCGAAGGCAGCGCCCTCAAAAATCTGGCCAAAGCGCGCACCAAGGCTTTGATTGATCGCAGCAATGTCACCGGCAGCACCGCTTCGCTGTGGGTGGGCGTGGGTGAAATGGTGGATTATTTTGACAAAGCCAATTGCAGCTATTACAGCCTGTGTGATTTCAAACAAAAGCTGGAAACTGCAGTGCTGCCGATCAGCCATAGTTGCAGCCCGACCCTGCGCCTGCGCGCCCAGGCCCTGACCAGCGCCCAACTGAACGAAGCTTGCACCATTGTGGGTGGTGAAGAGGGATATTTCCACACCCAGGTCGCATCGGGCAAAGTTCCGGTGGCTAACGACAATAACAGCCAACTGGAAATGGTGGTGTTCAAGAGCAGCAAAGATTACCAGACTTATGCTGGTTCGATTTTTGGCATCGACACCAATAACGGCGGCATGTATCTGGAAGGTAATCCGGCGACAAGTGGCAATCAACCACGCTTCATTGCCTATCAGGCCGAATGGATGTTGCCCAAGTTTGAAATCTGGAACCTGACCCACGAATACATCCATTACCTCGATGGCCGCTTCAATATGTATGGCGATTTCAACGCCGCCATGGGCGTCAAATCAGTCTGGTGGATTGAAGGCTTTGCCGAATACATGTCGTACTCGTATCGCAATCTGGATTACACCGGCGCAAAGAACGAAGCGGCGGCTGGCACTTACAACTTGTCCACCATTTTCAACAATGACTACAATTCCGGCCAGACCCGGGTGTATAACTGGGGCTATCTGGCGGTACGGTATATGTTTGAAAAGCAGCGGCCCAAGGTATCGTCCGTGCTCGGCTACTTCCGCCCCGGCAATTACAGCGGCTACACCAGCTATATGGGCAGCAGCAATATGGGTAGCAGCATGGACGCCAGCTTCAAAGCCTGGCTACCCTGCGTAAATAACGCCAGCCTGCCCGGCTGCGGCGGCACCACGCCGGGCAACACGCTGCCGGTGGCCAAGTTCACCAGTTCCACTTCCGGTCTGTTAGCCAAATTTATCGACCAATCCACCGACAGTGACGGCAGCATCGTCAGCCGCTCCTGGAATTTTGGCGACAACAGCGCAGCCAGCAGCACGCCCAGCCATACCTATGCCGCATCCGGCACCTACCCGGTCACCCTCACGGTCACTGACAATGCCGGTGGCAAAGCCAGCGTCACGCAAAACGTGACGGTATCCAACAGCACCTTCCCGGAATGCCCGGGCACCGGACAAGGCACCGGACGCAACTGTGTACGCAGCAATTTGTCGGGCCGGGCCGGGGATTATTCTTACCTGTGGGTTCTGGTTCCGGCGGGTACCCCCTCGGTGCGCATCACCAGCTATGGCGGCACCGGCAATGCGGATCTGTATGGCAACACCAGCACCTGGGCAACCCGCAGCGCCTACCAATACGGTTCGTTCGGCAGCACCAACAGCGAAACCATTACCTTCCGCAACCCACCAGCGGGCTATATCTACTTCAGCCTGTACGGCCAGGCCGCTTATTCGGGGGTGACGGTGAAGGTGGAATATTGATGGCAGGCTACAAGCTACTGAGACCTGTAATTTGAATTGATATGTAATGCCTCCTGCA